>JAQSWC010000288.1 GCA_029266815.1 Paucimonas sp. | reverse complement strand
ATCTGCTTCGATTTGTCTTCGGCGGCCTCCTTGTCTCGTTGTTCGCAATCATCGGGGACGTTGTTCGACCGAAGAGCTTCGCCGGCTTATTTAGCGCCGCCCCCTCGGTGGCGCTCGCGACGCTGGGCATCGCTGTTCATCTGCACGGAGCCGGCTATGCGGCCGTCCAGAGCCGCGCAATGATCGCCGGAGCAATCGCGCTTGCCATCTATAGCGTCGTGGTCTGCTAGCTTCTCGTGCGGACTCGCTTGTCGGCAATGACGGCCACGCTGATTTCGCTTGTCATTTGGCTAATGGTAGCCTTCGGCCTGCTGGCGGTTTTCGGAGATGGAACGTGACTCCGGTGCGCATCTCGTTTTCATCGCGACCGACCTCGACGACTTCTCCCATGGTTTCGTGACCGACGACGTCACCCTTTTCCATCGTTGGAATAAGGCCGTCGAAAATATGAAGATCAGAACCACAGATAGCGCAGGCGGTAACGCGGATAATTGCATCACGCCCGTCTTGAATGGTGGGGTCGGGGACGCTCTCGCAACGAATGTCGCCCTTGCCATGCCAAGTCAACGCTTTCATCGCCACCGCCTTTTGCCAGCGTCTAGGTCTCGCTCAATGTTCTGCCGTACCGGGCTGGGCCATTTTGCGGTGTTGCTCCGCCAGTGTCTCAGATGGCGTGACATTCGCCAGGGACGACTGCAGCTTATTCTTCCAGCCGCTCACGACATCCCCTTCACCCTTCATCATGGCCTCGAAACCAGCCTTAGCAACGTCGGTCGGATCATCCTTCTCTTCGGTCCCGACCTTGGTATCCATCATGTCGGCCCGCCTGAAAAATTCAGTGTCTGTTGCGCCCGGCATGAGGCAAGTAACCGTTACGCCCGTATCCTTCAGTTCCTCGCGCAGGGCGAACGAGAAAGAATTGAGGAACGACTTGCTGCCGTTATAAACAGCCTGAAAACTGCCAGGTACGAAGCCGGCGATTGAACCCGTGATCAGGATGCGGCCTGCATTGCGCCGCCGCATGTCGTTCCCGATCTTGTGGATCAAATACGTCGTTCCCACGATGTTTGTGTCGATCACGCGCCGTGCCCTCGCATAGTCCTGATCAAGGAATGAGCGGCCAAGTCCAATTCCCGCGTTGGCGAGAAGCGCGCTGACAGGTCGCCCTTTCACTGCTGCATAGAGTTTGTCGACACCTTCCTCCGAAGCAAGATCAGCCTGAACGGTCTCGACCGTAGCGCCACCGGCGCTCAGGTCATTAGCAACCTGTTCGATCGCCGACTCGTCGGCGGCGATCAGCAAACTGAACCCGTGGGCCGCGCAACACCGCGCCAGTTCCAGGCCGATACCGGTTGATGCGCCTGTAATAATCGCTAATTCGTTCTGGCCCGACATGAACTGTTCCTGGTGCATGCATGCGGCAACTGCATGCTTCTCAGAACGTTCCTAACGCCCCATTGGCCGATGAGCGTGCGGCTTGAGCTCCCGTCGGCTTTAACGGATTGCCGATCCGCATCGTTCGAAAGAACAAAACCTCCAAACGGAAGTTGGGAGGCCAGGACCGGCTTATGAATGCGCTCTTTCAGTTGATCAGAACCGGTAGCCTACCTCTGGCCCTGGTCGGGGGTTACCCTTTCCATGTAGGCTGCTTTCCGCGGCTGTCATCGAAGGAACCGCACGTCTTCTCTCCGCATTGATCTCGAATGCATCAGGTTGGAGATGGCCCATGGCAAAGACGAAAACCTCAAAAAAGAAGACGAAAACCCCAAAGAAATCGACCAAGTCATCTAAGCAGGCCACCAAGAAGCGTCGCTATTCGAAAGGCGCCGGAAAAGAAATTGGAAAGGAGATGCGCCGCTACAAGAAAGGTACGGCGAAAAGCGGCCCCAGCGGCAAGGGCGGCAAGGTGAAGAATCGCAAGCAGGCCATCGCCATCGGCCTTTCAAAAGCACGTAACAAAGGCCAGAAAGTCCCAAAGAAACAATCCAGCTAATCTGGGTGACAGCGAGCCACTGATGGCTTTTTCAGAGCGAAGATCTAACCGATTACTGGACAGCGAAGCAGGGCTCGCCGCGGCAATGTTCGGTATTCTAGCTATCATTGTCCTTAAGCGGTCTTTCACGCAAAACAACAAGAAGCCGCCGCCTGGCGCATCACGCCGGAATGCATCGCCCGCAACTCTTGCAGCCGAGACCGACGATCGGGGCCGCAACGCACGATCTCCGTCCGAAATCTCCGTCAAAGGATGGAAGGACATTTTGCTCCGGGTGTATGCGAATATAGGCGAGCATCGCATCCTGTCCTTGGCCGCTGGCGTGACATATTACAGCATTCTTGCAATCTTCCCTGCCCTCGCGGCGCTTGTCGCCATCTATGGCCTATTTTCCGATCCCGTCGGCATCGCGAAACATCTCGACGAGTTGTCCGGCGTGGTGCCGAGCGGCGCGATAGATGTGGCGCGTGAACAGCTCACGCGCCTGAGTTCGAAGAGTTCTCAGAGCCTTGGCTTCACCTTCATGATCGCGGTTTCCGTTTCCATGTCGAGCGCGAACGCCGCGATGTAATCAATGTTCGATACGTTGAACATCATCTATGGCGAGCAGGAAAAGCGCGGCTACATCAAGCTAAATGCGATATCGCTGACGTTCACGATCGCAGGCATCGCATTCATCCTTGCTGCGCTGGGCGGAGTTGTGGTTATCCCGATTATCCTGAACTATCTTTGGCTTTCGGATGCCGCCGATTTCCTCGTTCGTATCATGAGATGGCCGGCCATGTTTGTTGGCTTGGCGCTCGCCCTGGCGTGCATGTATCGATTTGGCCCCAGCCGGCAAACGCCGCGTTGGAAGTGGATCAGTTGGGGCAGCACCATCGCTACGCTGGCCTGGCTTGCCGCTTCGGCCCTGTTCTCATGGTATGCTGCGAATTTCGGCAAGTTCAACGAAACCTACGGCTCGCTCGGCGCAGCGGTCGGATTCATGACTTGGCTTTGGATCTCGGCGATCCTCATCTTACTGGGCGCGGAATTGGACGCGGAAATGGAGCATCAAACGGCGTTTGATACCACGACCGGAAAACCGAAACCGATGGGGATGCGCGGCGCACGAATGGCGGACACCTTAGGCGCTCCGCAAGCACTCTGATCAGTCAATGGATTGAAACGTTCTGCGGTCTGCGAAATGGAGGTCTTCCGTGGAAACGTCTCGTTCCGCCCGAGCTTGTTGATGCCAACCGCCACGCGACCAGCCCAGTCTTTCGGGGGGCGGAAAACTAGCGTGAACATTCGTGACATGAGCCCCTCGCCATGTCGGCAACCGCGAATGACTCTGAGTTCTAATTCAGATGCTTCGTTTATCACGCGAACAACTTTGCTCGAAGACTTGCGATGGGCACGATCACGTACGCAATCCCGGAGCGACCGCCGAGAACTGCCGAGACAAGCCAGCTCACTCGTCCCCTGGTCCAGGCGCGTGTCCAGAGCTCGACCGCGGTTTTCGATTTGGCGTCGCTGAAGCTCGCGAGCGTGTCCTGAACGACCATACCGTCGGAGGCAGAGTGCGATGTTGCCGTCATAGGCTCCGGGATTGCCGGCATTTCAACCGCCTACGAACTTTGCAAGCGCGGTAA
>JAQSWC010000287.1 GCA_029266815.1 Paucimonas sp. | reverse complement strand
CAGATTCTTCTCGACGAGATGAAGGCTGAAGAGCAGAAACTCGCCAGCTTGCGGAAGGATTTCAACAATGGCGAACCCGAGAGGCGGGGCGACGAGCGCAATTACGCCAAATATCAGGAACGCGTCGCAGTCATGAAAGAAGAGATCACTCGATCGGAAAGAAACGTCGAGGCGCTGCAACGCGAAATCAATAACTTAAAATGACCTTTCGGCACATCGCTTGGTAAGGAGAGGGCCGCACAGCGGCCCTTATTTTTTGCGTGAATAATTCTTCTTCCTTCGACGGACTCGATCTACTGTCTTCCGCCATCCTCGTTCTGGATGCGGAGGCGCGGGTTTCCTATGCCAATGCGGCTGCCGAGCATCTGTTGGAGACCTCGTTCCGTTCGCTTCACCTGCAGCGCCTGTGCCAGATATTCACCAATGGCACCGAGCTCGATGACGTATGCCGCCAGGCGGCAGCAAACCAATTTTCTGATAAACGCCAGGACGTGACGCTGGAGCGCGCCGCGCGCGAACCGCTGCATGTCCATATGGTCGTCACCGCGCTTGAGCGCCCAGATACGCCGGTGCTGATAGAGCTGCGCGAGAATGTGCAGCAACTGAAGCTGGACAGGGAAGAACGACTGCTCGACCAGAGCCAGGCCAACAAGGAACTGATACGCAATCTCGCGCATGAGATCAAGAACCCTCTCGGCGGTATTCGCGGCGCGGCGCAACTGCTGGAACTTGAACTGCCCGATCGTCACCTGAAGGAATTGCGCGAGTACACTCAGGTGATCGTCAAGGAGACGGACCGGCTTCAAACGCTGGTCGACCGCCTGCTGGCGCCTCATCGTCATCCGCACATCGTCGGCGACGTCAACATTCATGAAGTATGCGAGCGCGTGCGCAGCCTGATACTCGCTGAATTCCCGAACGGGCTCACAGTGAAGCGGGACTACGACTTGTCGGTGCCGGAATTCAGGGGCGACAAGGAGCAGTTGATCCAGGCTGTTCTAAATATCGCGCACAATGCCGCACAGGCGCTTGCGGAAAGAATGAAGGCTGGCGATGCGGAACTGATCATGCAGACCAGAGTAGCGCGCCAGGTCACGCTCGCCAAAATTCGTTACCGCCTGGCATTAGACTTGCATATCATCGACAATGGCCCGGGCATCCTGCCCGAAATCAGGGAGCGGATCTTCTTTCCGCTGGTGTCTGGCCGAGAAGGGGGAAGCGGACTGGGACTGACGCTCGCGCAGACTTTCGTGCAGCAGCACATGGGCATCATCGAATGTGAAAGCCAGTCGGGCAGGACCGATTTCCGCATACTGATTCCGCTGCCCTGAGCCGCGAAACGAAAAGAAGATATGAAGCCGATCTGGATAGTTGATGACGACGAATCGATACGCTGGGTGCTGGAGAAAGCGCTAGCCCGCGAAAACCTTGCCACTCGCAGTTTTTCGAATGCGCGCGATGCGATGGACGCGCTTCAGGCGTCGACCCCTCAGGTGCTTGTGTCGGATATCCGCATGCCGGGTGAGTCGGGCCTGGCGCTGCTGCAGGCGGCCAAGGCCCGTCATCCCGGCCTTCCCGTCATCATCATCACCGCTTTTTCAGATCTTGATTCCGCCGTGGCCGCGTTTCAGGGCGGCGCATTCGAATATCTGGCCAAGCCCTTCGACGTGGACAAGGCCGTAGAACTGATCCGCCGTGCTGTCGAAGAGAGCCTGCGTGAAGGCGACAATGAGCAGCTCACGGCGGTGACCCCAGAAATACTGGGGCAGGCGCCGGCGATGCAGGATGTTTTCCGCGCCATCGGCAGGCTGTCGCAATCAAATGTCACGGTTCTGATTACCGGCGAATCCGGTACCGGCAAGGAGCTGGTGGCGCGCGCGCTTCACAAGCACAGCCCACGCGCGAGCCAGCCCTTCATTGCCTTGAACACTGCCGCGATTCCGAAGGATCTGCTTGAGTCGGAATTGTTCGGGCACGAGCGTGGCGCCTTCACTGGTGCGCAGGCGACGCGTCGCGGCCGATTTGAACAGGCGGAGAACGGCACGCTCTTCCTCGACGAGATCGGCGACATGCCATTTGACCTGCAGACACGCCTGCTGCGCGTGCTGTCCGATGGGCATTTCTATCGGGTCGGCGGACATCAGCCCTTGCGCGCCAACGTGCGCGTGATCGCCGCGACGCACCAGAATCTCGAGCAACGTGTACGGGACGGCCTTTTCCGCGAAGACCTTTACCATCGCCTTAACGTCATCCGACTGCGCCTGCCCAGCCTGCGCGAACGGCGTGAGGATATTCCGCTGCTCACGCGCCACTTCCTCGGCCAGAGCGCCAAGCAGCTGGGCGTGGAGGCAAAACGCATGACCGATTCCGCCATGCGTTTTCTGTCAGGGCTTGATTTGCCGGGTAACGTTCGTCAGCTTGAGAACCTCTGCAACTGGATTACCGTGATGGCTCCGGGCCAGAGCGTCGATACGAACGACCTGCCGGCGGAATTGACGGGGACGCAGGAGGCGGCCGCTGCAGTGGCAGAATCGGTTGAGAGGGCGGTCCCGCCGCGTCCCATGTTGCCAGCCCCGCTGGCGGGCAGTGTTGAGCATGTGTCGCACTTGGTGCAGGACGCGCCCGTCAACGGTACGCATGATCAGCAGGCACGCATGAATTGGATCGGGCTTCTCGAAGCGGAAGCTGCAAAAATGCTGTCATCCGGTCAAAAGGAAGTCATGGATGCTTTAGGAAGGCAGTTCGAATCAGCCTTGATCAAGACTGCCCTGAAACACACGCATGGGCGTAAGAACGATGCCGCAATTCGCCTCGGCATCGGGCGTAATACCATCACCCGAAAAATTCAGGAGCTTGGAATCGATGGCGCGAAGGACGAATAAGTCTGAAGTGCGCTATTCCTCGGAGCGCGGTTGGGCAGGACCGCGCTGATCGTGTTTGATTCCCCGACGCTCCTCGTCCTCTTGTAGCACCACGTTTTCCTGAATGAAATCTTTTAGATTTCAATCTTTCTGTCCGGAATCAGATCGCTTCAAATTTTCTCGCGAAGACATTGCATTCTTCATAGAGCCTCCTATGATGAAACGGGCTTGGCTTCCCTGGCTGCAAGCAATGCCTGTGCCGGTGTCTTTTCCGGCGTGAACTTGAATGCCGTCTATTCCTCCAAGCTTTTCATTTGCTTAAGCAAGCTTGAACAGCAACGACATCCAACAGGAGACGAATCATGATGCACAGGAACGAAATCCACCGGCGCCTCGACAGTGTCGAGCGCAGTGTCCAGCAGATCACGGAGATTTGCCATTCGTATAGCGAGGTCTCGGAAGCTTTGCTCGACTGCGTGCAGCAACTGAACAGGAAGACGAGCGAAATGCGGCAGGAGCTGCAATCTGACGACGACATCGAGATCTACGAGTGCGTCGACGAACTGGAACAGTTAAGCGATCGTGCCAAGGATGAGCTTGAGCGGGCAAGCGCCGTGGACGAGGAAGTGCGCATTGCCATACTCCAGACCCACAATGAATTATCCAGTCTGAAACACCAGTTGCATTAACCTCTGCAAGGCGACGCTGGCCGTCGCCTTTTTCATTTTCCACGCGTCTTTCCTCACGGTAGGCTCAGGTCCTGTCATAGGCCGTCCCCGTGCATCATTTCCTTGGCTGTATC
>JAQSWC010000286.1 GCA_029266815.1 Paucimonas sp. | reverse complement strand
CATCTCGCTGTGCTGCGAACCTGGCATCGCCGCCTACATTCCGGTCGCGCACCGCTACCAGGATGCGCCCGCCCAGCTTTCGCGCGACTGGGTACTGGATCAGCTCAAGCCATGGCTCGAAGACGCAAGCAAGCCCAAGCTCGGCCAGCACCTGAAGTACGACAGCCATATCTTCATGAATTACGGCATTGCTGTTCGCGGCATCGTGCATGACACGCTGCTGCAATCGTATGTGCTTGAATCGCACCGCAGCCATGACATGGACAGCCTGGCGCTGCGCCACCTGAACCGCAAGACGGTGCTGTACGCCGAAGTCTGCGGCAAGGGCGCAGGGCAGATCGGCTTTGATGAAGTGACGATAGAGCGCGCCACCGAGTACGCGGCCGAGGATGCAGACGTGACGCTGCAGCTGCATCAGGCGATGTGGCCGAAGATCGAGAAAGACGCCAAGCTGCGCACCATCTACGAAACCATCGAAGTGCCGACTTCAGTCGTGCTGCAGAAGATGGAACGCAACGGCGTGCTGATCGACGTCGGCTTGCTCAACGCGCAATCGAATGAACTTGGCCGCCGCTTGCTCGACATCGAGCGCAATGCGCATGAACTGGCGGGCCAGCCGTTCAATCTCGGCTCCCCCAAGCAGATCGGCGAAATCTTTTTCGACAAGCTGAAACTGCCAGTAGTGAAGAAGACGCCTTCGGGTTCGCCTTCCACTGACGAGGAAGTGCTGCAGAAGCTGGCCGAAGATTATCCGCTGCCCAAGGTGCTGCTCGAATACCGCAGCCTGTCGAAGCTGAAGTCCACCTATACCGACAAGCTGCCAAGGATGATCGATGCGAAAACCGGCCGCGTGCATACGAACTACGGGCAGGCGATTGCCGTCACCGGCCGCTTGTCGTCCACCGATCCCAACCTGCAGAACATTCCCATTCGCACTGCCGAAGGCCGCCGCATCCGTGAAGCCTTTGTTGCACCATCGGGCAGCGTGGTAGTTTCCGCCGACTATTCGCAGATCGAACTGCGCATCATGGCGCACCTGTCGGGAGACGAAGCCATGTTGCGCGCCTTCTCCGAAGGCATCGACATCCACCGTGCCACCGCCGCGGAGATTTTCAGTGCTGCGCCCGACGAGGTGAACAACGAGCAGCGCCGCTATGCCAAGGTCATCAACTTCGGCCTCATCTATGGCATGAGCGCATTCGGCCTGGCGAGCAATCTCGGCATCGAGCGCAGCGCCGCACAAAGCTATATCGAGAAATACTTCATGCGCTTCCAGGGCGTGAAGAAATTCATGGACAACACGCGCACCCAGGCCAAGGCTGTTGGTTACGTCGAAACCGTGTTCGGCCGCCGCCTGTGGCTGCCGGAAATCAATTCGCCCAACGGCCCGCGCCGTCAGGGTGCAGAACGCGCAGCGATCAATGCGCCGATGCAGGGCACCGCCGCCGATCTGATCAAGCTGTCGATGATTGCAGTGCAGAACTGGCTGGAAACCGAAAAGCTGCAATCGAAGATGGTGATGCAGGTGCACGATGAACTTGTGCTGGAAGTGCCGGAAACCGAGCTGGAACATGTGAAACATAAGCTGCCGGAACTGATGGCCAACGTTGCCCAATTGAAGGTGCCGCTGATTGCCGAAGTGGGGGTTGGCAAGAACTGGGACGAAGCTCATTGAGGCCTTGATGTAGCGCAGACAGCGCAGCGCCGTCCTGCTTATGATCGAAATCATATCTTTCAAAAAGGGACAGGCGGATGAATGAATTGGTCGAGGAAATCAACAGCCTGGCATCGGGTTCACCGGAACTGCGCGACGTGAACCGGCGCGGCTTCATCAAGACTGCATTGGGCACCGGCTTCGCAGCCGCAGTGATGCCCGTTGCCGCGGAAACTGCGGTCAAGACTGATTCCGACGGTATCGACGCGCATACCGTCACCATCAAGGTGAACGGGCAGGAGGTGCCGGCCTATGCCGCAAAGCCTGAGGGCAAGAAGAACATGCCGGTGGTGCTGGTGGTGTCCGAAATATTTGGCGTGCATGAGCATATCGCCGATGTCGCACGCCGTTTTGCCAAGCTGGGCTATTTCGCCATCGCGCCCGACCTTTTCGTTCGTCAAGGCAACCCGCTTGCCTACGACAATATCGCCACGCTCAGGAAGGAAATCATTTCCAAGGTGCCTGACGCACAGGTTATGGCCGACCTCGATGCCTATGTTGCCTGGGCCGCAAAGAACGGCGGCGATATCGGCCGGCTCGGCATCACCGGTTTCTGCTGGGGCGGGCGCGCAGTCTGGCTTTACAGCAATCACAATTCCAAGGTCAGGGCCGGCGTTGCCTGGTACGGCCGCCTGGTCGGCGAGAAGAATGAGCTCACGCCGGTCAATCCGTTGGATGCTGCCCAAACCCTGAGAGTGCCGGTGCTCGGCCTGTACGGAGCCAAGGACGACGGCATTCCGCTGGAGACCGTCGAGCAGATGAAGCAGGCGCTGGTCAAGGGCAAGAGCGGTTCCGAGATCATTGTCTATCCCGAAGCCGGCCACGCCTTCCATGCCGACTACCGCCCGAGCTATGTGGAATCCGCCGCGAAAGACGGCTGGAAGCGTTGCCTGGCGTGGTTCAAGAAATACGGCGTCGCCTAGCAGGCGATTGAAAAACTACTGCGCGAGCCGATCCCGGTACCTGCGGTGCTCCGCGTTCTACTCTGTACGCGTCCGCTTCTCGGCACCAGTCTCGACCCGCTCGCTACGTTTTTCAACCGCCTGCTAGAGCCCGTTATGAACCTGAACAGCGGCCACTGTTCGGGCTCACAACGGGCTTTAAGCCGTTTGTTTGCGGAGCGCGTGGGGCTGTGGTCTAATCTGCACCTTTGGTTTATTGCAATACCTCGAGGCCCATCATCAGTCCCACGCTGCAGTCCATCCTGCTGACCACCACTATCGCCGGCGTCCTGAGCATTTCCGCAGCGGCGCTGCTGTCGTTCGCCTTTCTGTCGAAGATGGTCGACCGGATGGTCAGCCTCTCGGTCGGCATCCTGCTGTCCACCTCGCTGCTGCATGCGCTGCCTGAGGCATTCGAATCCGGCGCCGATCCGCACACGCTGTTCGCCGTACTGCTCGGCGGCCTGCTGGCCTTCTTCCTGTTGGAGAAATTTTCGGTGCTGCGCCATTCGCATCACTACGAAGGCGACGGCCACCATCACGAACATGGGCACGATGCGCATGAAGCCGGCAAGTCCGGCTCGCTGATCCTGATCGGCGACAGCCTGCACAATTTCACCGACGGCATCCTGATTGCCGCCGCCTTCCTCGCTGATCCCAACCTCGGCATCATCACGGCGCTGGCTATCATTGCGCATGAAATCCCGCAGGAAATCGGCGATTTCATTATCCTGCTGAACGCCGGTTTCAGCCGCATGCGCGCTTATGTGTTCAATCTGCTGTGCAGCCTGATGGGAGTGGTAGGCGGTCTGTTCGGTTATTCGATGCTGGAGCAGGCCAGCGGCTGGATTCCGTACGTGTTGGTGTTTGCGTCGTCGGGCTTCATCTATATCGCGGTGAGTGACCTGATGCCACAGATGCAGAGAAGGGCGACATTGCGGGAGACTATTCCGCAGATTTTGTTGATCGGTTTGGGTGTGGGGATCGTTCTATTTCTGACTACATATACGCATTG
>JAQSWC010000285.1 GCA_029266815.1 Paucimonas sp. | reverse complement strand
AACGCATCATCGCACTCAAGCCCGGCCTGGTGGTGGCATGGAAAAGCGGTAGCCCTACCGCGCAGGTGGAAAAACTGAAAGCCTTGGGCATTCCAGTTTTCGACAGTGAGCCGCGCGACATAGAAGGAATCGCAACGTCGATTGAAAGGCTTGCGCACCTTGCAGGCACGGAGAAAACCGGGCACCAGCAAGCCAACAGTTTCCGGGAGCGCATCCGGCAATTGGAAAGCAACTACCGCAGTCGGCCCAAGGTACGTGTCTTTTATCAGATATGGAATGACCCGCTGATGACGCTGAACGGCAACCATCTGGTGTCAAGCATTGTCAGGCTCTGCGGCGGTGAAAACATCTACGCGCATCTGCCGCAGTTGACGCCATCGATTGAAGAGGCTGCGGTGCTGAAAGCCAATCCGGAAGTCATCATTTCCGGCGACAAGGGCAGGCTCGACACGCTCATTCAATGGAAGCGCTTCAAACGGATGACTGCGGTCGTCAGGAACAACCTATTTACGGTGGACGCGGACGCCGTGGCAAGGTCCGGCCCGCGCGTTGCCGACGGCGCTGAAGCGGTCTGCCGTCACATTGACGAGGCGAGACAGAAGCGGAAGTAAGGTTTTCTATGCCGGCAAGAGAATGTAAAACGTTTGCCGCCGCGTTTGCATGTGACTAACAATCTCCAGTGATCCCCGGAATCTAGCGGCGTCCATCCACGGCGCTGCGGCTTTACTGAATGCATTCGTGATTAATGCGGCTTCAACTTTCTCAATCTCAGCGTCATTCAACACGCTCCTCATACTTATTCAGCATTTTCAAGACGGTAGGATTTCCGCTATATCGCCTCTTCAACGCAGCCAGGCGCCTGTCCGTACCGGCACAGTAGGTGTCCCAGCTATCGATGATGAAATTTTGTCTTTGCACTTGGTCCGGACCAGACACCTCGGTCGGCTCACCGCGAAAATGTTCACAGATTTCGCGCTCCTTGATAAAGGAAGTGATTTCCTCTGGAATTGGGGCCCCTTCCGCCGAGGCGAGGGCAAGACGAGCGATGAGTATCAAAAACAATAACGCTCTCATCAAAATCAAGACTGCTCCACCCACTTGATGATGTCCTGCCACTGTTCTATGTCCTTCTCGACCCGGGAAGGTGCTACATCCCACAATGTCATGCCGTGCGCGGCGAGCTGGACATAGTTCTGAGTGTCGCGAAGGTAGCCGAGAACTGGCAAGTCAAGGCCGTTCACATAATGCGTCAGTTGATCCGCCGCGCGGGTGCGGCTGTTGACGCGCATGCCGACCACGCCGATCTTTGCATAACCGCGTTTTTCCTTCAGCGTCTGCATGAATGCCTGGGTGGCGAGAATATCGAACATCGAGGGCTGCAGCGGCACGATGACTTTATCGGCAATCTTCAGCGTCTTTTCAAGCTGGGCACCTTCCAGTCCAGCCGGGGTATCAAGCACCATGTGGGTCGTGCCCTTGGGTGGCCTGCCGACGTGGCCGTCGACGATTTCCCAGGCGCGTATCGGTGGCAAATAATCGGGCCGCAGCGACAGCCAGGCACGGGACGATTGCTGGACATCGATATCGCCAAGCATGACGTTATGTCCCTGAAAGGTGAGATAGCCTGCCAGATTGGTGGCAAAAGTGCTCTTGCCGACGCCGCCCTTTGGATTTGCGATCACGATTACCGGCATGTGAGTCCTCTTCTTATTCGTGGTTTTGCAAGAATAGCATGGCGAATTTTCAATCGTTGCACGCTCTTTCGCAAGCGCGCAACGTATCAAAGACGACAAGCGTTGCAGGCAAAGGACTTCGGGGATAGCATCGTGATTTTTCCAGGCCTCATCCCGCTTTCGCAAAGAGATTCATGACTCCTTCCTCGCATCCGCAAGCCGCTTACTTTACCCAGCAGTACAACGTGCGCGCATTGACGCCGAATCATCCCGAAGTATTCGACCGCTGGAACGCCGATTCCGCGCACCTGCGCCGCACGGCGGGCGGCCTGTTCGACATCGCCTATGGTGAATCGCCGGCCGAGCGCCTGGACTTTTTCCCGACCTACGGCAGCGGCGCGCCGCTGATGGTGTTCATCCGCGGCGGCTGGTGGCGCTCGTTGGACAAGTCAGAATTCTCCTTCATCGCCGCCGCCTATACCCGTGCCGGCATCAACATCGCCCTGCCGAACTATTCTCATGCGCCGCAGGCATCGGTGGCAGACATCACGCGCGAGAACCTGCGCGCATTGGCCTGGCTGTATCGCCATGCGGAACAGTATGATTTCGATCCCGGTCGTATCGTCATTGCCGGACATTCCGCCGGTGCCCACCTGGCCGCCATGATGATGAGCGCCATCTGGCCAGCCTATGGCGCCGATCTCCCTCATGATCTGGTCAAGGGCGGAATCTTGTTGTCCGGTTTATATGATCTCGAGCCGGTGCGGCACGCCGATTTCGTGAACATCGATCTGAAACTCACCGAGGAAGACATCGGCCTGCTCTCTCCCGCTGCCATGCCGCCGGCGTACGACATACCGTTCGTAACAGCCGTGGGCGGTCGCGAAACGGATGAATTCAAGCGCCAGAACAAGCTGATCGGCCAGAAGTGGAAAGCCGGCCATCAAGGTGATATCGTGCTTCAGGATGATGACCATTTGACCATTTGCGATGCATTCGCCCTGCCCGGCACGCCTTTATTCGAGGCGGCGAAAAACCTGATCAAAAAACTCTGATTTGTTATCCAAATCTGCCGGCGTGGTTTTCCGGCACTTCACTGTTCCCACGGAGCAATTCTGGGTATGATTGCTGGACACGGGAGCATGGAGGGTAGGCTGCCCGATAAAAGAAAATCAACATCAACGAGTCGCTGGCCATTCAGTCTCACGCAGGCTCAAGGCTCATGGCTCAAATGAGAAAAAAGGTTTTCAATGACCAGCGCTGCCGATGAATTTGAAGCTCTGTTTGATGAAGTGGCAGCCCAGCGCGCCCAGTCCCTGACTGAACAAACCTCTTCCTCGTCCGCCGCGGAAATGGCTGTCGTCATGCCGGCCGAAGATGCTATTGACGGCACTGCAGTGGAAACCGTTGCGGAATCCGGCATCGACGGAGATGAACAAATCTATTCGTCCAGCATCGACGAAGATCAGATCTATTCCTCATCGAGCGCATCCTCTGCGGAATCACTAAAGGACGTTGATTTATCCAGCAAGCCGATGTACGAGCGTCTCGGCAATATCGTGCGCATGCTGCACGATTCCCTGCGCGAACTCGGCTACGACCGCTCGTTGTCCAACGTCGCCACCCAGATCAACGATGCCCAGGGCAGGCTCGAACATATTGCCTCGCTCACCGAGCAGGCAGCGACCAAGGTGCTGAATACCATCGACATCGGCCTGCCGCAGCAGGAAGAGCTCGGCAGAAATGCCAAAGTCATGGAAGAACGCTGGACCGCCCTGTTCGACGGCAAGCTGACCATCGATGAATTCAAGCTGCTAGCGAACGACTCGAAGGAATTTGCTTCACGCGTGATGCAGTCAACCGACACCGAGAAGGCTCGGCTGCTAGACATCATGATGGCGCAGGACTTCCAGGACATCACCGGCCAATTGATCAAGAAGATAGTCGGTATCACGCACACCGCCGAAGTCGAGCTGGCCCAGATATTGAAGGACAAT
>JAQSWC010000012.1 GCA_029266815.1 Paucimonas sp. | reverse complement strand
GCTCTAATCGGCGTTCGCCACTGGCGGCGGCATGCCCGCACCGATGAATCTGCCTACAATGAACGGCTTCCATTCTCCTATCGGACCGATGAATTCACCCGCAGAGGGACGTGCTGATCCTCCATTCACTGCCGAGCGGCAACATCGGGTCGTGAGTGCGTTGCAGGCAATATTGCGCCCCGGTTATCTTCTGTATGACGAGGAAGACACGCGCCCCTACGAGTGCGACGGCTTGTCCGCCTATCGGCAGCTACCGATGATTGTCGCCCTGCCTGAGACGGAAGCCCAGGTGGTAGACATTCTTCGCGTTTGCCGCGAGCTGGGCGTGCCGATCGTGCCGCGCGGAGCCGGCACCGGCCTTTCCGGCGGTGCCATGCCGACGCCTGGCGGTGTCGTGCTGTCCATGGCCAAGTTCAACAGGATCATCAGGATCGACCCGTCATCGCGTACCGCAGTGGTGCAGCCGGGTGTGCGCAATCTCGCGATTTCAGAAGCGGCCGCCTTGCATGGGCTGAACTACGCGCCCGATCCCTCTTCGCAAATCGCGTGCACGATAGGCGGCAACATTGCCGAGAATTCGGGCGGCGTGCATTGCCTGAAATACGGCCTGACAGTGCACAACGTGATGCGCGTCCGCATGGTGACGTCGGATGGCGACGTGGTCGAACTCGGCGGCGATGCGCTCGATGCGCCAGGCCTCGATCTGCTGGCGCTCTTCATTGGTTCCGAAGGCATGCTGGGTGTGGTCACAGAGGCAACGGTGCGATTGATCGCGCGCCCGCCCGTTGCCCGCGTGATCATGGCTTCCTTCGATGACGTCACCAGAGGTGGCGATGCGGTAGCCAATGTGATCGCGGCGGGCATCATTCCTGCAGGTCTGGAAATGATGGACCGAACCTCGTCGCGAATGGTGGAGCCCTTCGTGAAAGCCGGTTATGACACGGATGCCGCTGCCATCCTGTTGTGTGAATCGGATGGCATTGCGGAGGAAGTGGAGGAAGAGATTGCGCGCATGAGCGAGGTGCTCAAATCGTCCGGCGCCACCGCGATCGCCGTGTCCCAGGACGAAACCGAGCGCCTGCGTTTCTGGTCGGGCCGAAAGAATGCCTTTCCCGCCGCGGGCCGAATTTCTCCGGATTATTACTGCATGGACGGCACCATTCCGCGCAAGCATTTGGCACGCGTACTGTTGCGCATCGAGGAAATGGAAAAGAAGTACGGCTTGCGCTGTGCAAACGTGTTTCATGCAGGAGACGGTAATCTTCATCCACTAATTCTGTTTGATGCCAACAAGGAGGATGAATTCCGCCGTGCCGAATTGTTTGGCGCGGAGATACTCGAGCTGTGCGTCGAAGTCGGCGGCACCATCACCGGCGAACACGGCGTCGGCATCGAGAAGATCAACTCGATGTGCGTGCAATTCTCGCCGGCCGAGATCGAAGCCTTCTTCGCTGTCAAGCATGCATTCGATCCGGCCTCCGTGCTGAATCCCGACAAGGCGATTCCCACGCTTCGCCGCTGTGCTGAATATGGAAAGATGCACGTGAAACGCGGCGAGTTGAAGTTTCCAGAGTTGCCGAGGTTCTAGCATGAGCAACGTGTTGCAGCAGTTTCATGACATCGTCATCCATGCTCGCGAACGCAAGCTGCCGCTACGGCTGCGCGGCGGAGGCAGCAAGGACTGGTATGGCCAGTCGCTGAAGGGAACCGTACTCGATACACGCGGCTATTCCGGCATCGTTGATTATGAGCCGACCGAGCTGGTGATCACCGCGCGCTGCGGCACGCCGCTGGCGGAAATAGAAGCGGCACTGGCCGAACGCAACCAGATGCTGGCCTTCGAACCGCCGCATTTCGGCCCTGCGGCTACCTTCGGCGGCATGGTGGCCAGCGGACTTTCGGGGCCGAGGCGACAGTTTGCAGGCGCCCTGCGCGATTTCATGCTTGGTGCGGTGCTGATGAACGGCAGGGGCGAGGTGCTGCATTTCGGCGGCCGGGTGATGAAGAATGTGGCGGGCTACGATGTGTCGCGCCTGTTGTCGGGGTCGCTCGGCACTCTGGGGCTGATTCTCGAAGCGTCTTTGAAGGTTATGCCCACGCCTCTGGCGGAAACCACACTCCAGCTTGAGATGAAGCAGGCAGACGCGATACGTCGCCTGAACGAATGGGGCGCGCAACCATTGCCGATTTCCGCCACGGCTTGGCATGACGGCCTGCTGCTGGTGCGGCTGTCGGGCGCACAGGCTGCAGTGAGGGCGGCCAGGGAGAAAGTCGGCGGCGATATCGAAGCGCAGGCTGATGCGATATGGCAGAGCCTGCGCGAACACAGCAACCCGTTTTTCACAGACAGCTTCAGCGACAAGAAAGCCTTGTGGCGCCTCTCGCTGCCATCCATCACCTTGTCGATTCCGCTTCCTGGCGAACAGTTGATCGAGTGGGGCGGCGCGCAACGCTGGCTGAAGTCGGTGGCCGATGCAGCCGCGGTCCGCTCCACTGTCGCCAAGCTGGGTGGGCATGCCACGCTTTACCGGGGTGGCATCAAGGCTGCCGGTGTGTTTCATCCGCTTCAGCCTGCGGTCGCAAAAATCCATCGCCGTCTGAAGGAAGAGTTTGATCCGGCGAATATTTTCAATCGCGGACGAATGTACGAGACCTACTGACATGCAGACCAAACTGGCCGATTTCATCAGAAACACACCCGAGGGCGAAGAGGCCGATGCGATACTCAGGGCCTGCGTGCATTGCGGCTTCTGTACTGCAACCTGCCCAACCTATCAATTGCTCGGCGACGAACTCGATGGGCCGCGCGGCCGCATCTACCTGATGAAACAGGTATTGGAAGGCAAGGAGCCAACGGAGCGTACGCAGCTTCATCTGGATCGATGCCTCACCTGCCGCAATTGCGAAACCACCTGCCCGTCCGGCGTGCAGTATGGCCGGCTGGTGGAAATAGGGCGTAAGGTGGTGGAAGACCGCGTCGAGCGTCCGCTGCGGGAGCGCATTGTGCGCACGGTATTGAAGGAAGGCGTGACGCGACAATGGCTGTTCAAGCCGGCGCTGCGGACGGGGCAGGCGCTACGTTCGCTATTGCCTCATGCATTGAAGAACAAGGTGCCGACGCGTCAGGACGCAGGCCGGTGGCCGAAAGCCCGGCATGCCCGGAAGATGCTGATGCTGGCAGGCTGTGTTCAGCCCGGCATGGCGCCGAACATCAATACCGCGACGGCGCGTGTGTTCGACAAGTTGGGCATACAAGCCGTGGTCGCAAAAAAAGAGGGCTGCTGCGGCGCCATCCGTTATCACATGAACGACCATGAAGGCGGACTTGCCGACATGCGGCGCAATATCGATGCCTGGTGGCCGCACGTCGAATCCGGCGCGGACGCGATCGTGATGAATGCCTCCGGCTGCGGCGCCATGGTCAAGGAATACGGCCACCTGCTGCGGCACGATCCAGACTACGCGGAGAAGGCGAAACAGGTGAGCGAGCTGACCAGGGATCTGAGCGAACTTCTTCCGGAGTTCGAGACGGACCTACTGGAAAAACTGAAAGGGCGACTGAAGCAGGAGGTGGTGTTTCATCCGCCATGCTCGCTTCAGCACGGCATCAAGGTGCGCGGCAAGGTCGAGGATTTCCTGCGCAAGGCGGGAATGACAGTCCGCATTCCGGACGAAGTGCATTTATGCTGCGGTTCGGCCGGCACATATTCCGTGCTCCACCCGGAATACGCTTATCAGCTTCGTGACCGCAAGCTGGACAAGCTGCAGGCGACGAAGCCGGAAATCATCTTGTCGGCGAACGTAGGTTGCATCACGCACCTGCAATCAGGCACCGGCATTCCGGTGATGCACTGGATTGAACTGGTCGACCGCGCGATACGTGACTGAATGCCTGTTCCTGAGGAGACTGAAACGTACCTCGAGGCTTACTCAGCCAGCAGTCGTTCTATGTCTTCAGCCAACGCGCTCGGTACTGCATACGGCGCATAGCGTTGATAGACCGAGCCGTCCTTCCGGACCAGGAACTTGGTGAAGTTCCACTTGATGCGTTCCGTACCCATGATGCCGGCTGCCTGTTTCTTCAGAAACTGGTAAAGCGGATGGGATTGTGAGCCGTTGACGTCGACCTTGGCGAAAAGCGGAAAGGTGACGTCGTAGATTTCCTTGCAGAACTTGTCGATCTCGTCGCTGGAACCCGGTTCCTGCGCGCCGAACTGGTTGCAGGGAAAGGCAAGCACCTCGAATCCCCGGTCCTTGTATTTGCCGTAAAGCTCTTCAAGGCCTTTGTACTGCGGCGTGAAAGTGCACTGGCTGGCGGTATTGACGATCAAAAGAACCTTGCCGCGGAATTCTCCCAGATCGACTGATTGGCCAGAGATTCTGTTTGCCTGAAAATCGTGAACTGTCGTCATACGATGCCGAGATGTTCCGTGCCCTTGCTGAGATCGCGCGTCTTCGCTTCCTTGCCGCGCAGCTTGATCGCGAGTCGCAGGTCGTTCACCGAGTCTGCGTTGCGCAGCGCGTCTTCATACGAAATCTTGTCGGCTTCGTAAAGGTCGAACAGCGCCTGGTCGAAGGTCTGCATGCCGAGCTCGCGCGACTTCTTCATGATTTCCTTGATCTCGTGCACATCGCCCTTGAAGATCAGGTCGGAAATCAGCGGCGAGTTGAGCATCACTTCCACCGCCACGCAGCGTCCCTTGGTTTCTTTCAGCGGAATCAGGCGCTGCGAGACCATCGCCTTGAGGTTGAGCGACAGGTCCATCAGCAACTGCGGGCGCCGCTCTTCCGGGAAGAAGTTGATGATGCGGTCGAGTGCCTGGTTGGAGCTGTTCGCGTGCAGGGTCGCCAGGCACAGGTGGCCGGTTTCGGCGAAGGCCACCGCGTGTTCCATGGTTTCGCGGTCGCGGATCTCGCCGATCTGGATCACGTCGGGCGCCTGGCGTAGCGTGTTCTTCAGCGCAATGCCCCAGTCATCGGTATCGACGCCGACCTCGCGCTGGGTGACGATGCAGTTCCTGTGAGGATGAATGTATTCGACCGGATCCTCGATCGTGATGATGTGGCCGTAGCTGTTCTCGTTACGGTAGCCCACCATCGCTGCCAGCGTGGTGGATTTGCCGGAGCCGGTGGCGCCGACCATGATCACCAGGCCGCGCTTGGTCATCGACACTTCCTTCAGCACTTCCGGGACGCCAAGGTCTTCCAGCTTGGGGATGTTGCTAGTGATGGTACGAAGCACCATGCCGACACGCCCCTGCTGCACGAAGGCCGAGACGCGGAAGCGGCCCAGGCCGGAGGGACTGATGGCGAAATTGCATTCCTTGGTGGCTTCGAACTCGGCCGACTGCTTGTCGTTCATGATCGCGCGAGCGAGATCGACCGTGTGTGCTGCCGTCAGCGGCTGGTTTGAGACCGGCGTCATCTTGCCGTCAATCTTGAAGGCGGGCGGAAAATCCGCTGTAATGAACAAGTCCGAACCGCCCTTGCTGAGCATGAGCCTCAGCAGATCGTTCATGAATTTCGTGGCCTGATCGCGTTCCATGATTCTTCCTTATTACTCTAAAAATGTGACGTTGGATGCGGAATGGATGAACCTGGCGACCCCAGCCGGAACTTTCGCCTCACCCACCTTCGCGCTTGCAAGCGCTTCGGATTCGCCCGGCGCAACGCATGCGTTGCGAAGTCCCGGCCTCATCCCGGGAAATTCTCGGGCGTCTTCGCAGCAAAGCGTGCTGCTGCGGCGGAGATGACATTGCGGCGAACGAGTTCGGTCAGGTTCTGGTCCAGCGTCTGCATGCCGTAGCTGGTGCCCGTCTGGATTGCCGAATACATCTGCGCTACTTTCGCCTCGCGGATCAAGTTGCGGATCGCAGGCGTGCCGATCATGATTTCATGCGCGGCGACGCGGCCGGATCCGTCCTTGGTCTTCAGCAGCGTTTGCGAGATGACGGCCTGCAGCGATTCCGACAGCATCGCGCGTACCATATCCTTTTCATCGCCAGGGAAGACGTCGACGATACGGTCGATGGTTTTCGCAGCGGACGAGGTATGCAGGGTGCCGAACACCAAGTGACCGGTTTCTGCTGCAGTCAGCGCCAGGCGAATGGTTTCAAGGTCGCGCAATTCGCCCACCAGCACCGAGTCCGGGTCTTCACGCAGCGCGGAGCGCAGCGCGTTGCTGAACGAATGTGTATGCGGGCCGACTTCGCGCTGGTTGATCAGGCATTTCTTCGAGTCATGCACGAATTCGATCGGATCTTCAATAGTGAGGATGTGTCCGTATTCATTTTCGTTCAGATGGTTGATCATCGCCGCCAGCGTCGTCGATTTTCCGGAGCCGGTGGGGCCGGTCACCAGCACCAGGCCGCGCGGCTTCAGTGCGAGGTCGGCAAAGATTTTCGGGCAGTTCAGTTGTTCAAGGCTGAGGATTTTCGAGGGAATGGTACGCATGACCGCCGCGGCACCACGGTCCTGGTTGAAGGCGTTGACACGGAAGCGTGCCAGGCCGGGAATCGCAAACGAGAAGTCGCACTCGAGGTTTTCCTCATAGGCCTTGCGCTGGCCGTCGTTCATGATGTCGTACATCATGCCGTGCACATCCTTATGCTCCAGCGGCGGCAGGTTGATGCGGCGCACGTCGCCATGCACGCGGATCATCGGCGGCAGGCCGGAGGAAAGATGCAAGTCGGACGCGTTGTTCTTGACCGAGAAGGCGAGTAGTTCGGAAATATCCATGAGGGCTTGAAGAGTCGGATTCGTCGGAGCGGCGTTGCAAGCCCTATAATTCCTGGCCCACCCACCGCTGGTTAACAAGCAAATTTGATTATGTCTGCAATCGTTGCCAACATGCAAGCCGTTCAGCGCCGCATTGCGGATGCTGCGGCTTCAGTGTTGCGCGATCCTGCCGAAATCACTCTCCTGGCAGTCTCGAAGAACTTCCCTGCCGAGGCTGTGGCAGAGGCAGCGCGTGCAGGCCAAACAGCATTTGGCGAGAATTATGTGCAGGAAGCTGTGGAAAAAATGGCAAATGTGCGAATGCTGGCGCCTGAGTTGTTATTGGAATGGCATTTCATCGGCCCCGTTCAGAGCAACAAGACGCGTACCATTGCAGAAAATTTTGACTGGGTACATGCGGTAGACCGGGTGAAAATCGCGCAACGATTATCCGATCAGCGTCCGTCAGCTAAAGGCAAGTTGAATATTTGTTTGCAAATCAATATCAGCGGTGAAGCCAGCAAAAGCGGTGTGATGCCAAATGAGGCAGTCGCTTTGGCACAGGAAATTGCACGCATGCCGCACCTATGTTTGCGCGGCCTGATGGCGATCCCTGAAGCGCAGTCTGATCCTGTGCGGCAGCGCGCTCCGTTCCAGCGCATGCGTGAACTGTTTGAAGCAATAAGGACAAAAGGCATGCACCTCGACACGCTGTCGATGGGCATGTCAGGCGATCTGGAGGCGGCCATTGCAGAGGGTGCAACCCTTGTCCGTATCGGCACCGCCATTTTTGGAAAAAGAAACTATGAAAAATAATTTGAAAATCGCATTCATCGGCGGCGGCAATATGGCGACTGCGCTGATCGGCGGTCTCGCAGGCAAGCTGACCGCGGGCGCCAATATTCATGTCGTGGACATCAACGCCGATGCCTTGTCCAAATTGCAGTCGCAGTTTGGGGTAACCACTTCCACGGGCATCGATGCAGCAGTGGCAGGCAGCGAAGTGGTCGTGCTGGCCGTCAAGCCTCAGCAGATGAAGGACGTGGCGGCGCAATTGCGTCCGCATATCACGGGACAACTGGTGCTGTCGATCGCAGCAGGCATTCGCGCCGCCGACCTGTCGCGCTGGCTGGACGGGCATTCCGCAATTGTCCGTACGATGCCGAATACGCCGGCGCTGATCGGCAAGGGTATCACCGGCATTGTCGCAATGAGCGGCGTGAATTCGGAGCAGCGCAGTGCAGCCGATGCAATCATGAAAGCAGTGGGCGCTACCGTGTGGCTTTCCGATGAATCTCTGATCGACCCGGTGACGGCGGTTTCCGGCAGCGGCCCTGCCTATGTCTTCTATTTCATCGAAGCGATGCAGCAGGCGGCGGAAGAGTTGGGCTTGAGTACGCAGCAGGGTACGGAGCTGGCCATCGCCACCTTCGTCGGCGCGGCCCAGCTTGCCGCTCAGTCCAATGAACCGGTATCGCTATTGCGTGAACGTGTCACATCCAAGGGCGGCACGACCTATGCGGCATTGACCAGCATGGATGAAAGCGGGGTGAAGGCCGCCATCGTCAAGGCGATGAAGGCTGCAAGTGCTAGAGGTAGGGAACTCGGCGAGCAGTTCGGTCAAGACTGATGCATTCGGGGCGCCAAGGCGCCCCGAATGTCAGGCATATCAGTGGTAGACCCGTGCCTGCATCTGCCGTGCTCTGAAATTTTGAAGCATCGGCAGCACGCTGTTCACTGTGCGAAGCGCACGAACCGCCACAAGGCCGGTACTGACCAGCGGCGCCAGCCTGCGCGGCCGGACCACGATCAATCCCGCCAGCAGGGCAACTGCGCCGACGATGATGCCGGGATGATCTTTGACACGCGCAACGAGCGACATGGCCTTGTCCACTTTGGATTCCACCCCGGAGACCGAGTGGGTCAATTCCTGACTATGAATGGCGGCAGTCCTGCGTTCTTCACCGCAGCGTGCCAGCAGTTCACGCCGTCGAGCGGCAAGTTTCGGAGATTCGAACATGGCGTCAATGGCTCGCGTGAGGAACGTTGGATTTCAGCATTTCGATGTCTTTCGACAATTCCGCGATCGTGTGGCTCAGGAGATGGGGCTTGCGCTTGAAACGCGACACCACCGTCCATGCCAGCGCTGCCGCCCCGCCGCCGAATAGCACGATCAGCGTTAGCAGCACGCCGATCCGGTGCGTATCCCAATACACTGCGACAACCAGCAGGATGACAAGCAGAAGGGCGATGAAGCCAAGGAACATCGCGCCCAGCGCAAAGATCAGGTAGGAAAAATATCGAAGCGCTTCCTCTTCCACCTCAACCGCGACGAGCGCGGCCCGGGTCTGCACCGTCGAAGCCAGCGTCGCCACCAGGCGGCTTGCGGAATGAAGGATCGCCATCGTTTATTTTCTTCCTACCAGCAAACCGATCAACAAGCCGGCGAGCGCAACAGCACCTACCGAACGCCAGGGATTTTCCGTCACATATTGGTCGGTCGTCGCGGCAGCCTGCTTGGTGCGGCTCACCAAGCTTTCCTGCGCAGTGGACAGACCTGCCTTCGCATTCGACAGGCCTGAACGAGCGTTCTGCAACGTCGAATCGATGCGCGAGCGGGCAGACTGGAATTTGTCTTCGGTTTGCGAACCTGCCTTGTTGATCAGGTCTTCCGCGTCACGAATGACGGCACGCAAATCATCTACCAGCTTGCTGCGGCTTTCAGTGTTCAATGCCGAAGTATCCATGCGATCTCATCCTAGAAAAAGGGTTTTTCATTCAGGTGGAGTTCAGTGTATGTAGGGTGGATAAAGCTATTTTGTCGGGCATCAAAGTTATTAGAGGGAAGGCGTTTTACGGAAAACAAAGCGGAATTAGCTATCGTGCAGAGAACGACGAGTGCATTGGCCGGCCATCGGCAGGGAAGCGCACAGGTTGTCAGCATTCTGCTAAGCTCCCTTGGCTTGACAGGAGTCAATTTCTGATTCGAAATATGTCCGTAGTGGAAAAGGATTGTGCTCGTCTGTTTTTTGAAAAGATAAAATATATGCCCACTTATGAAACCCGTGGAACCCATGAGATTTTCATGGGTTCCAGCTGCTGATGAGTTCGCCGAATCCTTCCGTCATGGCCTCGCTGGTAGAGGCTGAGCGTTTCCGCTTGTTTGTTCAGGGCGTGACCGACTATGCCATTTACATGTTGTCGCCCGAAGGAGTTATCGACAGCTGGAATGCGGGAGCGAAACGTTTCAAAGGTTATGCCGCGGAAGAAATCATAGGAAGGCATTTCTCCATTTTCTATACGCCGGAAGATTTGAGCACCAGCCTTCCGGAACGCGCGCTGAAGACAGCGGCAGAGACGGGAAAATTCGAGGGAGAAGGCTGGCGCGTGCGCAAGGACGGTTCACGCTTCTGGGCGCATGTCGTGATCGATGCGATCCGGGACGAGGGCGGTGTTCTCGTCGGCTTCGCAAAAATCACCCGTGATATCACCGAACGCAAGCAAGCTACCCAGGCGCTGCATGCCAGTGAAGAGCGCTTTCGTCTTCTGGTGCAGGGCGTGGTTGATTATGCGATTTACATGCTGTCGCCGAGCGGGGAGATCACGAACTGGAATGCCGGCGCAAAACGCATCAAGGGTTACGATCATGACGAAGTCGTAGGCACGAATTTTTCGCGCTTCTATACCGACGAGGATCGGGCGGCCAATCGGCCTGCTATTGCGCTCGCGACAGCAGAGCGCGCAGGCCGTTTCGAAAACGAGGGCTGGCGGGTGCGCAAGGATGGCTCACGCTTCTGGGCTCACGTGGTCATCGATCCGATTCGCAACGAACTCGGTGAATTGGTCGGATTTGCCAAAGTGACGCGCGATGTGACCGAGAGAAGGAAGGCCTCCGCTGAACTGGAGCGTGCCAAGGAAGCGCTTTTCCAGTCGCAGAAGCTGGAAGCGATCGGCAAGCTCACGGGCGGGGTGGCGCACGACTTCAACAATCTGCTCAACGTCATCATTAACGGCCTCGATATGCTCGCCGGGGAAGTGAAGAGCCCGGCCAGCGCCAAGATACTTGAAAGCATGCAGCGCGCCGCCTCGCGCGGCTCTACCTTGACCCAGCAGTTGCTGACCTTTGCGCGCCAGCAGCCCTTGAGGCAGGAGAAACATAACCTGAATGCCGTGATCGGGTCGTTCGAAGCCGTGCTGCGGCGGGCAAACAAGGGATCGGTTTCCTTCGACATCAGGCAGACGCCCACGCTGTCGGCAGTGATGGTGGATCCGGCTCAGTTCGAGGCTGCGCTGTTGAACCTGGTGGTCAATGCGCGGGACGCGACCGAGGACGGCGGACGCATCGTGCTGACGACGGAAAATGTGGTGCTAGCTGAACGTGAAGTAAACAGTCTGCCCGCGGGCGCCTACGTCAGAGTCGCAGTTGAGGATAACGGCGCCGGCATGACGCCGGTAGTGGCCGCACGGGCGATCGAGCCCTTTTTCACCACCAAGGAAGTCGGCAAGGGCACGGGCATGGGACTCAGCCAGGTCTATGGCTTTGTCCAGCAGTCCGGAGGTGATTTGTCGATTCAAAGCAGATCCGGCCGGGGCACCACCGTGGCCATGTATCTGCCGGCGATGAAGGAAGAAGCGTTGGACTCCGATCAGCCCGGCAGCGATGCAGTAACCGAAAAAGCGCTGGTGGTGGATGATCAGCCGGAAGTGCTGGAGCTGACGATAGAGCTGTTCCGCAGTCTGGGCTTCGAGGTGCTGTCGGCCGGCAATGGCAGGGATGCCCTGGATATGCTGCAAAGGCATCCTGACATCGACGTTCTGTTCAGCGACGTCGTCATGCCAGGGATGAGCGGCATCGCGCTGGGCCAGCAGGCGCGCGTGCTCAGGCCGAAACTGAAGGTGATTCTGGCATCCGGGTATGCGGCGCCGGCGCTGGCGGAGCATAAAGAAGGCCTGAAGGAATTCCTTTTCCTGACCAAACCCTATCGGGTGAATGACATCATTAGGATGCTGCGCGTTCCGGGTTAACCGGAGACCCTCTTTGCAGGAGGCAGCCCTGTATCAATGTAGCGCGAAATCGGCTGCAATTCCTGCGAAGATTGCCGCGCCCAGCCAGTTGTTATGCCTGAATGCGGCAAAGCATTGCATGCGTTCGCGTTTACGTATCAGGCGGTAGTGATACAC
Source organism: Paucimonas sp. (assembly GCA_029266815.1). Classification (GTDB taxonomy): domain Bacteria; phylum Pseudomonadota; class Gammaproteobacteria; order Burkholderiales; family Burkholderiaceae_D; genus JAQSWC01. The sequence goes on along the minus strand of JAQSWC010000012.1, from coordinate 1,514 downwards.
CGCGCAACCGGCAGCCACCGCCAGCCCGACAAGGAACCAGCCGCGCAAGCCGTTGTGCCAGCCTACCGCGAAGATCAGCGCCAGCGCCGCCGCATAGCAGAACATCACGGCGGCGACGTCGAATGGGCCGAAGGTAATCGCTGAAGTCCTGATGCCTATCTTCAGGTCATCGTCGCGATCAACCATCGCATATTCCGTATCGTAGGCCACGGCCCAGAAGATATTCGCCACTAGCAGCAGCCATGCATCTGGTGGGACTGAGCCCTGCACCGCGGCATAGGCCATCGGAATGCCGAAGCCGAAAGCGATGCCCAGGTAAGCCTGCGGTATGGCGAAGAAGCGCTTGAAGTACGGATAGCTGCCGGCCACGACCACGGCAGCAACGGACAACTGCTTCGTCAGCAGGTTCAGCGGCTGAATCAGCAGGAAGGCGGCAAGGGCAAGGGCGGCCGCGATTGCCACCGCCTCCCAGGCGGCAATCCTGCCGCTCGTTAGCGGACGTTCGGCAGTGCGCTTCACATGCCTGTCGAAGTCGCGGTCGGCATAATCATTGATCGCACAGCCGGCCGAGCGCATCAACACGGTGCCCACGCAGAAAATCAGCAGGGTTTTCCAGTCCGGCATGCCGTCCGAGGCGAGCCACAGTGCGTTCAAGGTCGGCCACAGCAGCAGCAGAATGCCGACAGGCTTGTCGAGGCGGACCAGCCTGATGTACAGGGACAACCGGTTCATGCTTCCTCGACAGGGGCGTTGGGCAACATGGCGACGCCGGGTAGGTCGCAGGACAAGACGGCTTGCCGGATTGCCTCGATTGCAGCGGTGCGCGGAAAACTCTTTCGCCACGCGAGCACCACGCAGCGGGTCGGCACAGGCGTTTCGAAGGGTACGTAGCGCAACATGCCCTGTCTGTTGTCCATGTCTGGCACGGAAGCGCGCGGCAGCACGGTGATGCCGATGCCGGAAGCCACCATATGGCGGATGGTTTCCAGCGACGAGCCTTCGAAGGTCCGTGCGATGCCATCGCTGCTGGTTGAAAAGCGCGACATCTCCGGACAGACTTCCAGCACCTGATCGCGGAAGCAGTGGCCATTGCCAAGCAGGAGCATGGTTTCTGATTTCAATGCCTGTGGCGAGATTTCCTTCTTGCCAGCCCAGGGGTGCTGCGAAGGCAAGGCCACAACGAAGGGCTCGTCATACAAGGGCTGGGCCAGCATGCCCGGCGCCGCAAACGGCAGTGCCATGATGGCTGCATCGATCTCGCCCTGGCGCAGCAGTTCGATCAGCTTGACAGTGAGATTTTCCTGCAGCACCAACGGCATCTGCGGCACGCGGTCGATCATGGTTTTCACCAGCGGCGGCAACAGATAGGGAGCAATCGTGTAGATGATCCCGAGGCGGAAAGGGCCGGCAAGCGGATCCTTGTTCTGCTTGGCGATCTCCCTGATCGAGTTGGTCTGTTCCAGCACGCGCTCAGCCTGGGCGACGATCTGCGCGCCTAGCGGTGTCATCGACAC
>JAQSWC010000011.1 GCA_029266815.1 Paucimonas sp. | reverse complement strand
CTGACAGTGAGAACCGCGCCGTTCTTGCCCATGAACTTGCCGTTGATTGGCGAAGCATAGGCAGCCTTGTCGGCATTGGTTCCGATAGCCGCAAGCGCCACGGTGACGACCCCGAAGTCCTTGGTGACGCCGACTTTCCAGTCGGTGTAGTCGAACACCGAATTGTTCTTGATCTTCTGGTGGCCGGCGTGCAGATTCAATGTAAACCCGCCGCCGATGTCCAGGTTGGCGCCGACGTCGAGATAGCCGCTGTTCTTGCTGTCCGCGAAACCGAACAGGTTAGTCACCGAATGCGAGTACTTGACATAAGCCGGGCCGAAACCGAGTTGACCGTAGATTTCGGTCGTGTCGGCACTGACCACCAGATCGTTCGATGGATATACATAGGTCAGCACGCCGACGTCATAACTCAAGCTGTCGGAGATCTCGCCGCGCTTTCCGGCGTAGACATCGACTTCAACGTTGCTGCCGCCGCCCGCATCCTTGATCCACTTGATCGTGGATGCCCAGGTGCCGACGTAGATGCCGGTGGGGTTGTTCACATAGTCCGCGCCGCCCTGCAACGCAGGTTTCAGGCGAGTTTGCGAGATGCCGCGATAACGGTAGTCGGACGTCACTGCCGCATTGAAGCTCACTTCATTGTCAGGCTTCGCCTCATCCGCGAAAGCCGCGCTTGCGGTGAATGCCGAAGCGATTGCTGCTGCCAGTACGAGTTTTTTCATCATGCTTCCTTCGATGTTAAGTGGCGAAATTTACTTTGCGGCATGGTTTAGCAGGACTTGTGCCAAGTCATATGGCCTGGATAATTAAGTCTTTTGCTATTAATTTGGCGATTGAACCGATAAACTAGGATGCATGCACCCTAAAGACGCACCAGCATGCAGCGCGCTTTACTAGTGCGCACCACATTGGTGCCAGACCGCTCCAGGAAAGGAAAGCGATGAACAAACCTAACTTTTTCGATGAGATGCAAGCCCGCATCAATGAAGCCATCCAGAACTCGCCGATGAAGGATGTAGAGAAGAACGTGAAGGCGATGATGAGCCAGGGCTTTTCGAAACTGGATCTCGTGACACGCGAGGAATTCGATATCCAGGCACAGATACTTGCGAAGACGCGCGCTAAGCTGGAAGCGCTGGAAGCGCGAGTGGCTGAGCTGGAAACGCAGCTCAAAAAATAACGATGAGCCTGGCTGTATTGAAAAGCCGTGCGCTGTCCGGCATGTCCGCACATGAGGTAACGGTCGAGGTCCATCTGGCCAACGGACTGCCTTCTTTCACTATCGTTGGCTTGCCTGAAACCGAAGTGAAGGAATCCAAGGACCGCGTGCGCGCAGCGCTGCAGAATGCGCGGTTCGAATTTCCGGCAAGACGTATTACCGTGAATCTAGCGCCGGCCGACCTGCCCAAGGAGTCCGGCAGGTTCGATCTGCCGATTGCGCTCGGCATACTCGCCGCTTCGGGGCAGATGCCTGCCGAGCATCTCGATCATTATGAATTCGCCGGTGAATTGTCGCTTTCCGGAGAACTGCGTCCAATCCGCGGCGCGCTGGCGATGACGTATGCAATGCAGAAGGCGTCGAACGACAAGAAACCGCGTGCTTTCATTCTGCCGCGCGAGAGTGCCGATGAGGCGGCCCTGGTCAGCGATGCGATGATCTATCCGGCCGATTCGCTGTTGCAGGTATGCGCGCATTTCGCCGCAACCGACGACGGCAGCCGGCTCAGGCAGCATCGTCCGCAGCCGCGAGTAAAGCAGACTAACTACGCCGATTTCAGTGACGTCAAGGGACAGATGCAGGCCAAGCGCGCTCTGGAAGTAGCTGCCGCGGGAGGACACAGTGTCCTTATGGTGGGACCGCCCGGCACCGGCAAGTCAATGCTCGCCTCGCGTTTTCCCGGCATCCTTCCACCCATGACGGACGGTGAGGCTCTGGAATCCGCCGCGGTGCAGTCGTTGAACGGCAGCTTTTCGCTGGCGCGCTGGAAGATCAGGCCCTTCAGGTCGCCGCACCATACGGCGTCCGCCGTTGCGCTGGTGGGCGGAGGCGGCACGCCGCGCCCCGGCGAGATTTCCCTTTCGCACAACGGCGTTCTGTTCCTCGATGAACTGCCCGAATTCGACCGCAAGGTTCTCGAGGTATTGCGCGAGCCGCTGGAGTCGGGCCATATCACGATCTCGCGTGCTGCAAGGCAAGCGGATTTCCCGGCGCGCTTCCAATTGATCGCCGCAATGAACCCTTGCCCCTGTGGCTACTGCGGCCATCCTTCGGGCAAATGCCGCTGCACGCCGGACATGATTGCACGCTATCAGGACAAGATATCCGGCCCGCTGCTCGATCGCATCGACATGCAGATTCAGGTGTCGACGATACCCCAGGAAGAATTGACGAAGCAAGGCGAGGGCGAAACGTCAGAGGCGATTTCGAAACGGGTGGCGCATGCTTTCGAACGGCAACTCCGGCGCCAGCAGAAAAGCAATCATCTGCTGTCGGTGCAGGAGATCGATGCCTACTGCTCACCCGATGCCGCAGGCGAGCAACTGCTGCGCACTGCAATGACCAAGCTGAACTGGTCGGCGCGCGCTTATCATCGCGTACTCAAAGTGGCGCGTACCATTGCGGACCTAGAAGGGGCGGCACAGGTCAGCAAGACTCATGTCGCAGAGGCCGTGCAATACCGCCGGGCGTTGCGGGAAAATTAACCTTCATCTTGAAGGTTGAAATGAGTCCCGGCACATGGGAAGATAGGCGACTTCTTTCTGCGAATGATCCGCCATGTCCCAATCGACTTTTCGTGCCGCCGTCGTATTCCTGATAGCAGTGCTGACAACTTCCGGCGCCTTTGCCAAATCATCCAGCGTGAGCGACAGTGCCAATGGCAAAAGCAAGCCTGCCGTAGAAAAGAATGCACAGAAGGTGATACTGGAAGGCGTGAAACTGCTTACGCCGGAAAAAGAAATCGAGGCCAGTGTCGAGACTGCGGATTTCACTGCCTTCGTAAGCAAGGTGGATACCGCCGTCCAGTACCTGATGTATGACAGCCCTCAGTCCACGACGCTCATCCTTTTATTTGAATGTCGTCCGGACGGCAAGTCTTTCAAACTGATTTTTCAAGGGCAGCCCGGCGAAAAATTCCAGGCGCTGATCGCGCAGCTCAGGCAGGCAGTGGATGCGGTCGAGAACCTGAAGGTCAAGAGCGGGAAAGTTGAATTTTCAATGCAGTACAAGATCGCTTCCTGAAGTACCTTTCCCGTCAATCTCCCGCAGCACTGCTAGCGGCGCTGCCTCCCCCGCTCGACTGGATTCTTTCACCGGTAACCGGGTCGCGCCCCATCGCACGCATTGCATGCGTGAGGTCTTCCTCGCTCCCTCGGCTTGCCACCTCTTCCTTCGACATGGCATCAATGCCGCGCTCGTCTCCGGCCACCGTCCTGCCACCATTGCGGGTGATGATCACGCCGGAACCGACCGGCACCTTGGCGTAGGCATCGCCGTCGGCGTCGAGCGCATCGCGCCAATCCTGTACCGGCGCGCTTTGAGTTGCATACAACGGTGCGCGGAAGGGGCGAGGGAAGCGGGCGCGCACGTCGATCATCTTGGTTTTCAGCACATCGCGGAAAAAGTCGCCGACGATCAGGATCGCGTTATGACCGCCCTGCCCCCAGTAGCGACAGAACACGCTCGCTGTCGCCGCCAAATTCCGCCACGACGTTACCGTGGCGATCGGTGATCCGCTTGATGAACACCGGCTTGTTGTATTCGCCCATCTGGGCAATGGTGGAGTAGGCGGAGACCATTTCCAGCAACGTGACGGAACTGGTGCCGAGTGCCAGTGAAGGAACCGGATCGAGACGGCTCTGGTTGATGCCGACGGCTTTGGCCAGATCGACGATTGCCGGCAAGCCGACGTCCTGCATGACCTGTGCCGTAATCGTATTCTTGGAATAGACCAGGCCCTGGCGCAGCGACATCTCGCGTCCGCTCCATCCGGTCATATCCGTCGGCCTCCATATCGCGTCACGCGATTTGATTTCCACCGGAACATCGCGATAGAGGTGATGAGGGCTCAGTCCCTGCTCGAGCGCGGCACCGTAGACGATCGGCTTGAAGGTGGAGCCCGGCTGCCTCAAGGCTTGAGCGACATGGTCAAACTGATCGCGGTTGAAATCGCGGCTGCCGACCCAGGCCTTGACTTCACCGGTCGTAGGGTCCATCGCGACGAAGCCCGCCTCGAGCCGGGTTTTCGCTTCTCGCAACTGCGCCATGAAGGCATCGTCCTTGCGCAGGCGTGCGAGCGCCGCAGCTGGCGTGGCGCCGCCGGCGACTGCCTTTTTGTATGCCGGCGACTCGCGAAGAAATGTATCCACCATTTTCGGATGAGCGTCCCAGAAATAGCGGAATGGTTCGACGCGCTTGTGAAGACGGGCATAAGCATCGGGCGAGTTACCCAGCAATTTGGCTGACGAGCGCCCCCATTCAACGTCGGCAATCCGCTGCAGCAATGCAGTCTGCTCCTTGACCGCCTGAACGGCAGCCTTCTGCAGCTTGGGTTCGATCGTCGTCTGGATGACAAGGCCGTCGCCGAAAAGGTTGACGCCGTTGCGCTCGCTCCATTCCGCAAGCCATTTGCGCGCATACACCACGAAATGCGCGGTCGTGGGATCCTGGGTTTCCACCTGCCGCGCAAATTTCAGCTCCAAAGGCTTGCGGCTCAACTGAGCCGCCTGCGGCGCCTGCATCAATCCGCGCTTGGCCATTTGCGCCAGCACCACATTGCGCCGCTTGATTGCCCGATCCGGGTTGACGACCGGATTGTAGTAATGCGTACCTTTGAGCATTCCGACCAGCATGGCGCTCTGGAGCAGATTAAGATCGGCAGCCGATTTGCCGTAATAGGTGCGGGCGGCCATCTCGATGCCGGTGACGTTGTAGAGGAAAGGCACCGTGTTTAGATAGGTCTCAAGTATTTCGTCCTTGGTGTACCGCTTCTCGATCTCCTTGGCGGTCAGCATCTCCCGCACTTTGCGCGTCACGGTGCGTGACCGGCCTATCTTCTGCGGAAAAAGATTGCGCGCTAGCTGCTGCGTGATGGTGGAGCCGCCCTGGACTTCACCGCGTGCGGTATGGAACACGGCCGACACCGTGCGCGAGTAATCAATGCCGTGATGCTCGTAGAAGCGGTGATCCTCGGTGGCGATCAGGGCTTTCACTATATAAGGTGACATTTCGTCGAGCGACACCCATTTCTGCTGAATCTGCCTGAAGGTGGCGAGCTTGCTGCCGTCGCTTGCCAGCATCACGCTCGGCTCCTGGTTGCGCGCCTGCCGGATGTCGCCGATGTCGGGCACATCGATGGAACGAACCGCAAGATAGGCCGCAAGCAGGACACATGCAATGAGAATCAAGGAGGCGCCGCCCGCCAGTCGAAAACCACGGGATGTAAGCAATCGAAACAATCGCTGCCGAGCTGCCTCAAGAGATGGATGCACGTTGATATTTGCCGAAGCATTGCAGGTGAAGTCCTCAGTTCGACCCGCGTGGCGGCATTTGGTTTTCCTGCAAGGTCGATCAGGCTCATGCTGCTACCATTGCGTCATGAGAAAAATGACTGTCTGGTTGTGGTGCATCATTCTCCTCGGCTGCTCGCCTGCCCTGGACTGGCGCGAAATAAGAGGCGGCGACGTGCCCTTTACCGTATTGATGCCGGCCAAACCCTCGTCACAGGCTCGGCCGGTGGTCGTCGGAAGCACAAGGGTCATGATGTCGATGACGGTGGCCCAGGCGGAGAATCTGACCTTTGCGGTCGGGGCAGCGCGCTTCGCAAGCCCGGCGGAAGCTCTGGCCGCAATTGAGCCGATGAAGCACGCGCTGGTAAAAAACATCGGCGGCAAGATCATCATGGAGAAGGCGGTCGACGGCAAGGCAGGCGACCGAATAACTGCGATCGATGTCGAGGCGGTCGGCGCATCGAATGCCGCTTTGCAGCCCGCGCGAAGACTAGGCGCGCGCTTCGTCGTGAAAGATGATCGCGCTTATCAGGTCGTGATTGTTGCGCCCGGTGAACTGCCGACGGAAACGGTCGACACTTTTCTGACTTCCTTCAAGCCCGAATAAGGCGGGCCGGAAAGAAAGACGTCAAAATGAGGTCATTCACCACCTGCACGGAGTAAGCCATGCTCGTCATCTTCAAATCGAAGGCCGCCGCGGACGTCATCATGTACGAAGAGAATGCCAAGCCCATCCTCGACCTGCTGGGCAAGGACTTGAAACGCGGCATCATCACCGCCGCCGAAAGCGCAGGAGCAATCGCTACGCTGGAAACGGAAATTGCAGCGTCCAGCGAGCGAGCGAGCGACAACGATGCGGACGAAGACCATGAGCGCCATAGGCGAGAGCGCGTCAGCTTCGCAACGCGGGTTTTTCCCCTGCTTGAGATGCTGCGGGCAGCAAACAAGCACAGCAAGGATGTGATGTGGGGCGTTTAAGCACGCGGCAGGAACCTGATTAGTCTTTAAAGGCTGTGGAGCGGCTACAATTCCCGGCTTTATTTCTTTTGAGGAAATGGATTGACCCGTCCTGCCCTCCCCCACGATTCGCTGGCCTTCGCTCTGGCTTGCGCCGCGTCCGCCGTTGCCGATGTACGCACCGGAACCTCTCTTCCTCAAGCCTTGAGCCGTGTCGTCGACAATGACCCAGCCGCCATGCAGCAGCGCGGTGCGATCCAGGATATTTCCTACCGCGCAATGCGTCAGACCGGCCGCGCGAACAAACTGTTGTCCCTGCTGGCACAGAAACCGCCGCGCCCGGAATTGCTGGCCGCGCTTCTGGTATGCGCGCTGTCCTTGCTCTGCGATGACGCGGATTCGCAGGCCTATGACGACTTCACGGTGGTGAACCAGGCGGTCGAGGCTGCCAATGCCTTGCCGGAAACCCGCGCCGCCAAGAATTTCGTAAACGCGGTATTGAGGCGTTTCCTGCGTGAGCGGGCAAGCCTGATGGCCGAAGCCTGCAAGGACGAATCGGCACAATGGAACTATCCGGCGTGGTGGATCAATGCCTTGCGAAGAGCTTACCCGGCGCAATGGCAATCCATTTTGCAGGAAGGCAACCGGATGCCGCCACTGACCTTGCGCGTCAACCGTCGCCGCATCTCGCGCGACGCTTACCTGACGCTACTCGCGGATAAAGGCATTAGCGCCAAGCCTCTCGGCAACGATGCGGTACGGCTGGAGAAGCCGGTGCCGGTATCGCACTTACCGGCTTTTGCCGATGGATGCGTGTCAGTACAGGATGCCGCCGCGCAACTTGCGGCATCGCTTCTCGATCTGCACGATGGCATGCGGGTGCTGGACGCCTGCGCCGCGCCGGGCGGAAAGAGCGGCCATCTGCTCGAGACGGCAGACATCGACCTCACTGCGGTCGACAGCGATGCCGACCGCCTACAGCGTGTGCGCGACAACCTGCAACGCCTGAGCTTGGAGGCCCGGATAGTTTGCGGAGACGCCGCCCGGAACGATTGGTGGGATGGCCGGCTCTACTCCCGCATTCTGGCAGACGTTCCCTGTACCGCGTCAGGCATCGTGCGGCGCCACCCCGACATACGCTGGCTGCGCAAACCGGGAGACTCGACGCAACTCACAACACTTTCAGCGCAAATACTGGACAACCTGTGGCAGATGCTGGAGCCCAATGGTAAATTGCTGCTTGTTACGTGTTCCTTGTGGCCGCAGGAGTCGGAAGCTCAGGCCGCCGCCTTCGCGTCGAGACATCAGGCATTGCGCCTGGATGCTCCGGGGCAATTGCTGCCAGTATCGCGCGCGGAGGAAGACCACGACGGCTTGTTCTTCGCCCTGTTTCAGAAGCAGGTGTCCTGAACAGGCTTTCCACCGTCGGCCCGCCCGGCCGCCGCACAAGCAGCACGGCCGAAAATCAACGAATCAGCGCTCGACCAACCCGTGCAAAAGCACCTAGCCTATCTGCTGAGATTCTGGACGCTTTCGATGGCACTCGCCGTCATGACGGCGTTCGTCCCCATGCAGGCATCGGCTGCGGAAGGCATCGAGATCGTCCAGGCTCATATCGAAAGCACGGAAGAGGGCTACCGGCTGTCTTCCACCTTTGCATTCGAACTCAACCGCGGCCTGGAAGATGTTATTTCGCGCGGCATTCCCCTGTATTTCACCACTGAAGTGGAAATGAAGCGCCCACGCTGGTACTGGTTCGACGACCAGGCCGTCAATACGTCGCGCACCGTGCGCGTGTCTTACGATGTCCTGACAAGGCAATACCAGGCTGGCGTGGTCGGCCGGCTGCAGCAGAGTTTCACGTCGCTGGACGAGGCTCTCTCAATGGTGCGGCGGCCCGCCCGCTGGCTGATTGCTGAACGCGGCGCACTGAAGATCGGAGAAAACTATCGGGTTTCGGTACGCCTGAGGCTGGATCTGACCCTGTTGGGCAAGCCTTTCCAGATGCATGCCATCAACGACAGCGACTGGCGCCTGTCGTCTGACTGGAAGAACTTCAATTACAAGGCGGAATAGCGGTGACACGCTTGTTGAAGTATCTGCTCGTCGTCGGCGGCTCGCTGGCTACCATCCTTCTGTTCATGCTGGCGTCGGCGTCGGAGAACTCGGCTCTGTTCGACCGCCATTATCCCTGGCTGATCGGCCTGAATGCCCTGGTCGCGGGCGCGCTGCTGTTCATGGTCGGCCTCTTGCTGACCCGTCTGTACCGGCGCTATCGCCGCGGCGAGTTCGGCTCGAAACTGTTGACGCGGCTGGTGGTGCTGTTCGCCGTCATCGGCATTCTTCCCGGCAGCGTGATTTACGTGGTATCGGTGCAGTTCGTCTCCCGCTCGATCGAATCCTGGTTCGACGTGCGGGTGGAATCGGCATTGGAGGCCGGCCTGAAACTGAGCCGTGCCGCCCTGGATTCCTCGCTGGCCGATCTGCATGCGAAAGCGCGTGGCATGGCGCTCGATCTCTCGGATCTCTCAGACGCGTCTCAGATCATGCAGTTGTCGCGGCTGCGGGACCAATCGCAGCTCCAGGACGTCGCCATCGTCAATTCCAGCGGACGCCTGATTGCCTCTGCAAGCGGCGGTATCGTCGAACTGGTACCCGACCTCCCCTCTTCCTACATGCTGAGCAGGGCACGGGCATCGCGTGGCTACGCTACACTGGAGAGCGCAAGCGATGCGCAGCCGGCGGAAGACAGCGATGCCCCGGAACTGGACGACCTGCCCTCCGTAGCGCCCGGCGACGCCGGACTGCGCATGCGCGTCGTGGTCATGATCCCGCCGCCCAGCAATGAAATGGCCTTCCAGAGCGAAACCCGCTTCCTGCAACTGATGCAGCCCGTGCCGACTTCGCTTGCAGTCAATGCCGAGGCAGTGCGCGCAGCGTATAGCGAATACCAGGAACGCTCACTCGGGCGTACCGGCTTGCGCAAGATGTATCTCGTCACGCTGACGCTCACCCTGCTGCTCGCGATTTTCGGCGCGATCGCCAGCAGCTTCCTGATTGCCGGCGACCTTGCCCGGCCGCTGCTCGTGCTGGCGGAAGGAACCAAGGCCGTGGCGGAAGGCAACCTGTCTCCGCGGCCCATCGTAGCCAGCTCTGACGAACTGGGCACGCTGACGCAGTCGTTCAACACGATGATCCGCCAGCTACTTGAAGCGCGCACTGCGGTTGAGAAAAACAGCGCCGAACTTGAGCATGCCAAAGCCTATCTGGAGTCGGTGCTGGGCAGCATGTCGGCCGGCGTGATGGTGCTGGACGACCATCTTCATCTGGTGACCTGCAATGAATCGGTGGAGCGCATCCTTCATCAAAGCGACTTCGGCCGTTACATTGGCCAGCCCTTGTCTGGCGTGCCCGGTCTGGAAGTTCTGGCGCAGGCCATCATTCGCGCCTTCTCGGAGCAAAGCGCGCAATCGGTATCGGGCGACACGGCACTGCAGCAGATGCACTGGCAGCAGCAGATAGAGATACCCGGTCCTGGCGGCGTGGAGGGCGAGGGAGCAATCACGCTGCTGGCGCGCGGATCCCATCTTCCGCTGGAAAGCGGCAATGGCTACATCATCGTCTTCGACGATATCTCCGATGTGATCTCGGTTCAGCGTTCATTCGCCTGGGGCGAGGTGGCACGACGGCTTGCGCATGAAATCAAGAATCCGCTAACGCCCATTCAACTTGCCGCTGAACGCCTGCAGATGAAACTCGAATCGCATCTCGCGCCCGTGGACGCGGCGCTGCTGAACAAATCGACGGCGACCATCGTGAATCAGGTGTCCGCGATGAAGCGCATGGTCGACGATTTCCGCGACTATGCGCGCACGCCGCCGGCCAAGCTGCAGCCGCTCGACCTGAACAGCCTGATAGAAGAAATTCTTCATCTCTACATTGCCGGCGATGAACGCGATATTATTCACCCTTCGCTGGGCACCAGTCTCTCGAAGGTAATGGGCGACCCGACGCAGTTACGGCAAGTCATTCATAATCTGCTGCAGAATGCGCAGGATGCCGTGGCGGAACGCGGGCCGGATGCGCCGCCGGCACGGATTGATGTTAAAACGGAAGAGATTCATTATCGCAATACGGACGGCGTGGATACAGTGGCAGTACGCCTTCTCATTCTCGATAACGGGCCGGGTTTCTCTTCCAAGATCATGGCCAAGGCATTTGAGCCATATGTGACGTCGAAGCCGCGCGGCACAGGTTTAGGTTTGGCAATGGTGAAGAAGATCGTTGAAGAGCACGGCGGGAAAATCGATATTCAGAACCGCAATGGTGGAAATGGTGCAAAAGTTGCAATTTTGCTGCTAAAGTTGGCACCTGCAGTTTGAGCAACCATAAGGCGAACATGCTGCATTCGCCTGTAATGAAACAGTTGCACGGCAATGTGCAATTCGAAAGGAAGAAGGAAGCAATCAGATGGCCAACATCCTCGTTGTTGACGACGAAATGGGTATACGTGAACTGCTCTCGGAAATTCTAGGCGACGAGGGCCATGTCGTATGGACGGCGGAAAACGCCCAACAGGCGCGCGAATGGCGCACCAAGGAAACGCCCGATCTGGTGCTGCTGGACATCTGGATGCCCGATACGGATGGTGTAACGCTGCTAAAGGAATGGCAGCGTGACGGGTTGCTGACGATGCCGGTGATCATGATGTCCGGCCACGCCACCATCGATACCGCAGTGGAAGCCACGCGCATCGGCGCTCTGAACTTCCTCGAAAAACCGATCACCATGCAGAAACTGCTCAAGGCAGTGCAGCAGGGCCTGACACGAGGACAGGAACCGGTCCGTCCGGCGGCAGTGCATGTGCGCCCTGCGCACGTGTATTCGCACGAACCGGTCCTTTCCATCACCGAGTCTTCTCCGGTAGCGAATCCGGCATCACCGATTTCGGTGCCTTCTCTTCAACCATCACCGATGTTGGCCCAGGATGCCCCGCTGTTTTCCCTGTCGTTCGACCTGCCGCTCCGGGAAGCGCGTGATGCCTTCGAGCGCGCCTATTTCGAGCATCACTTGATGCGCGAGAACGGCAGCATGACGCGCGTAGCGGAAAAAACCGGCCTGGAACGCACCCACCTTTACCGCAAACTGAAGCAACTCGGCGTCGAGCCGGGCAAGGCTGCCCGTAAAGGTTGACCACCAGCGTTTATCTGGTTATCGGCAGTTCGGCCTCCGCACGGGAAGCAGCTGTTGCCGCGTTGATCAAACCCGGTGAATCCGTTGCCGTTCTTGCCGAGGGCTTGCCCGACGGCGCCGATGTCTTTCAGGCCCACGCCGGGCCGTCTTTTCATATCGCCCGCGTTGCGCCTGCCTGTTTGTGTTGTACAGGCATGCTGACTACGCGCGTTATCCTGAATCGCTTGCTCCAGCGCAAACCTGAAAAACTGTTTCTCGCCTTGGCATCGGATATGCATCTGGACAAAGTGGAGGCAGTCTTTCAGGACAGACGGTATCAGGGTCTTGCAGAAATAAAAGGCAGACTTCAGGCAGATTGAAAACAGGAATTTGTTACCAATCTGTTTATGCTCCCTGGAACCGTCGAACAGATTTACTGCCTTATTTGTAAGAACACGTTAATTGTTCCTAAAATCCGGCGCAATCTCGTCGATAACGATTTAAGCGCTTCGCTCTTGTGTGTATTGAAGTGGTTTTGCGATTCGGTGGTATTGGGACTGTAGTCTTGAATTCCGGGTTTCCGGCTTCATCTGCAGATCAACGAAGGGCAGTATTGGCCAACATAGGAGCGCACATGAACCTTATCTACAATAGCGAGCAGTACAGCGTAGTGGAATTCGGTCCCGACTCGGGAAACGATGCGTTGCGCTTTGGGGGTTATGAAATCATGGACAAACCGGGCAAACGGGAGATCTTCATCGGTGGCCACTTGGCGGAAACCTTTCGGAAGAATGTTGAAGATCTGATCGCCACAGAGCCCAGCGTGGAAGAAATCGATGATTTTCTCGGCAAATACGATGTATTGATGAGCCAGCCCGTTATTCTTCACTAATCCTGCGTCTCCGCCACATCAGAAACGGCATCTTTTACAGGATGCCGTTTTTGTTTGCAGATACCTTCTTTATACTGTGCCGATGTTCGGCAATTCCTCCCCCGTACAAAGTAACCAGGCCGGCCCGCATCATCACCTGGTGCGCCAGTTGGAACGTCATCGTCATTCGCCATTCCTTAAACCTGCGCTGGATCACAACCGTATCGCTTTTGAAGCCAGTGTCGCCGCCTGGAAGGCGCAAGGCAACCTGCCGCTGATCATCGATGCGGGCTGTGGCGTCGGCTCATCCACCCTACATCTTTCGAAGACCTTTCCCGATCACTTCGTGATAGGCATCGATCAATCGGCCGATCGCCTTTCCCGACACAGGCCGCCCGATGATCACGGCAATCATGTGTGCGTGCGCGCCGACCTTGTCGATTACTGGCGCCTGATGCAGGCTGCAGGCATTCGCCCGGCCAGGCAATACGTGCTTTATCCCAATCCCTGGCCGAAAGCCGCGCACCTGGGGCGTCGCTGGCATGGTCACCCGGTGTTCCCTACCATCGTGGAGCTGGGCGGCTACTTTGAATGCCGCAGCAATTGGCACATCTACATACAAGAATGCGCACAGACCCTGCATCGGCTCGGCGCAGGAAGTATCGAAGTCGAACGTCTCGAAGCGCTTGTGCCGATCACGCCGTTTGAAAGAAAATACCTCGCGTCTGGCCATTCACTGTGGCGATGCACTGCGCAACTGCCCTGACTTACGACTGAACAGGAAAAACAAGATGTGCCAACTGCTGGGGATGAACTGCAATGTGCCGACCGACATTGTGTTCAGCTTTACGGGCTTCGCCACGCGCGGGGGCCGCACCGATACCCATCATGACGGCTGGGGCATTGCGTTTTTCGAAGGTTCCGGCGTGCGCCACTTCGTCGATCACCAGGCTTCAATCGAGTCGCCGGTGGCGGAACTGATCAAGCGCTGGCCGATCAAGTCGACCAACGTGATTGCGCATATCCGTAAGGCTACCCAGGGAAAGGTCGCGCTCGAAAACTGCCATCCTTTTGTTCGCGAATTATGGGGGCGCTACTGGGTATTCGCCCACAACGGCGACCTGAAGAATTTTCATCCGGCGCTGGATGGCCCCTATCGTCCAGTAGGCACCACCGACAGCGAGAGGGCCTTTTGCTATCTGCTGCAGCAGTTGCACCGGCGCTTCGGCTACCTTCAACCGCCCGCGGAACAGCTTGAATCAGTGTTGCGCGAACTGTGCGCCGACATCGGCTCGCACGGCACCTTCAACATGCTCCTGTCGGAGGGCAGTGTTCTCTTTTGTCACTGCTCGACCAGTCTTTACTACGTGGTGCGTCAGCACCCCTTCAGCGCGGCCACCCTTGCCGACGAAGACATCACGGTCGATTTTTCACAAATGACAACGCCCCAAGACCGCGTGGCCGTGATCGTGACCGAACCGCTCACCGCGAATGAAAAATGGATTCCGCTCGAACCGGGACAGATGCTGGCATTCATAAATGGCCTGCCGATTTGAGGAACGCGCCGCCCTCCCCGATCCGCTTGCATTAATTGCAATTAAATCTACTTCGAACCAGGGTTATGGCATTGCACCATAAATAAATTTCTATACGGAAACAATAATGCGCTAATGTGACCAGAAAGCTGGTTACCTGTTTTTCGAAACTCCTGGGTTTAGAGTGAATGAAATCTCATCACCCTGCCCGACCTCATGGGAATTCCGATCATGATGGCTTCCGTCGCTACTGCAAGTCCGACCAAGCGAAGCCTGCGAGTCCGGGAATTTCTACTGGCGCGGCAGCCTATCCTGAACCGCGCTCAAGAACTGAGCGGCTACGAACTTCTGTTCAGGAATACCGATCCTCATGCGGCTCATGTCACCAACGATCTCTCGGCCACTGCAGCGGTAATTTCACATGCCTCGCAGCTCGGCATGGAAAAAGTCATCGGCAATGTGCCGGGCTATATCAACGTCGATGCGGCAGCGCTGATGAGCGAGATGTTCCACTTCCTGCCGCGCGACCGCATCGTGCTGGAAATCGTCGAAACGACCCGCGTCACACCGCAGATACTGAGCCGCGTGCAAGCACTGGTCGAAGACGGTTTCACCTTCGCGCTCGACGACGTGATTGCGGATACGGACGATGTGCGGCAATTGCTGCCTCTGGTGGAGATCGTGAAGTTCGACCTGCGCGACATGCCGCTTTCCGCCCTGCTCAAGCTGACGCCGCAGTTCCGCGCAATGGGCAAAAAACTGCTCGCGGAAAAAGTGGAAACCCTCGAACAATTCCAGATCTGCCTGGACCTTGGATTCGATTATTTCCAGGGCTATTATTTCGCGAAGCCGGCTGTCCTCAGCGGAAAGAAACTCTCCCCTTCCCAGATGGCAGTCGTCAGACTCCTGAGCCTGCTCAGTTCCGAAGCGGAAGACGATGAAGTAGAGCAGGTCATCAAGCAGGACATCTCACTGGGCATCAACCTGCTCAAGCTGGTGAACTCCCCCGCTGTGGGAATGAAGCACCGCATCGATTCGCTCGGCCAGGCCCTGTTCATCCTCGGGCGGCATCAATTGCAGCGCTGGCTGCAAATCATGCTGTATGCCGAGCCCTGCAAAAAAGGGCAGAGCATGACGCCGCTGCTGACGCTCGCAACGACGCGCGGCAAGCTGATGGAACTGATGGCGGAAAAACTGCGCCCCGGCCGCCGCGCGATTGCCGACACGGCATTCACGATCGGCATCATGTCGCTCACGGACACGCTTTTCAGTCTGCCAATGGAAGACATCCTGGAACAGATTCCGGTCGTGGACGACGTCGCCAACGCGCTGTTGTCACGCAAGGGCTTTTACGGCGACATGCTGCGCCTTACCGAATATCTTGAGCACATCGAAGAAGCCTGCCCGCTTGCGGCGGCAACCATGAAGCGCCTGCATCTCACCAGCGACGAACTCTGCAAGATGGAAGTGGCCGCCTATGAATGGAGCGACCAGCTTTCACGCAACGCCTGATTACAGGTTGGGCGCCAGCCAGCGCTCGATGTCTTCCTTCGCAACACTGCGCCGCTTCGCCATGTCTTCTGCCTGATCATCGCCGATCTTGCCGACGTTGAAGTACTTCGACTCGGGATGCGCAAAGTAGAAGCCCGACACCGACGCTCCAGGGAACATCGCAAACGATTCGGTGACAGTCATGCCGATCTCGTCGCATTGCATCAGCCTGAACATGTCAGCCTTCACCGTATGCTCGGGGCAGGCCGGATAGCCGGGCGCGGGCCGGATGCCGGCGTAGGCTTCCTTGATGAGTTGCTCGTTGCTCAACGACTCATCGGCTGCATAACCCCAGAATTCCTTGCGAACACGCTCGTGCAAATGCTCGGCGAAGGCCTCTGCCAGGCGATCGGCCAACGACTTCAGCATGATCGAAGAATAATCGTCATGTGCATCTTCGAAACGCTTCTCGTGCTTTTCGATGCCGATGCCTGCCGTCACTGCAAACAGGCCGATGTAGTCGGCAATGCCGGATGACTTTGGCGCAATGAAATCGGCCAGGCATTGATTGGGCCTTGCGACGCCATCGATCACCGGTTTTTCTGTCTGCTGGCGCGCGCCGTAGTAAGTGAATGCCACCTGCGTACGCGTATCGTCAGTGTAGATTTCAATGTCGTCGTCGTTGACGGTATTTGCCGGCAGCAGCATCACTGCACCGTTCGCGGTCAACCAGCGGCCTTCGATCAATTTTTTCAGCAATGCCTGGCCTTCTTCATACACCTTGCTGGCCGCGTCGCCCACGACCTCATCCTTCAGGATCGCGGGGAACGGTCCGGCCAGATCCCAGGTCTGGAAGAATGGCCCCCAGTCGATGTACTGCGCCAATGTGGCGAGGTCATAGTTCTTGAACACGCGGCGGCCGATGAACTTCGGTTTTAGGGGAGCGTACTGCCCGGTGAAGTCGAGCTTCATTTTGTTGGCACGTGCCGCAGCCAGCGAAATCAGCGGCGTCGCTTTCTTGTTCGCATGCTGTTCGCGGATGCGTTCGTAATCACTCGCTATATCTTGCAAATATTGATCGCGCTGTTCCGGCGTCAAAAGCGACTGCGCTACCGACACCGAGCGCGATGCATCGGGCACGTACACTACAGGCCCTTCGTAGTTCGGCGCAATCTTCACCGCGGTATGCGCGCGGCTGGTGGTGGCACCGCCAATCAGCAACGGAATCTTCAGCATGCGGAAATGCGGGTCACGCTGCATTTCTTTGGCCACATAAGCCATTTCTTCCAGCGACGGCGTGATCAGCCCTGAAAGACCGATGATGTCGGCATTCTCGGCCTTCGCCTTGGCAAGGATCTCGGAGCACGGCACCATCACGCCCATGTTCACCACCTCGAAGTTGTTGCACTGGAGGACCACGGTGACAATGTTCTTGCCGATATCGTGCACATCGCCTTTCACGGTCGCGATCACGATTTTGCCTTTTGGCTTGCTGTCTCCACTAAGGCGTTTTTCTTCACGATGTTCATGCCATCCATCAGCGGGCCTTCGATCACATGGATGGGACGACCGCCGCTGTTCAGGACCTGCAGACGCGCTTCCTCCGTATCCTCAACAATCCACTGCGTGATGCCGTGCACCAGCGCATGCGCCAACCGCTTGTTGACCGGCTCGTTGCGCCACTCAAGCGTTGCTTCTTCTTTCCTGTCGCCCGCTTTCAGCGTGGCAGCGAATTCGATCATGCGCTCGGTGGCGTCTTCACGGCGGTTTAGCACCACGTCTTCGACGCGCTCGCGCAACTCGGCCGGCAAATCGTCATACACGCCGACCATGCCGGCATTGACGATGCCCATCGTCATGCCGGCCTTGATCGCGTGATACAGGAAGACGGTGTGGATCGCCTCGCGCGCCGGGTCGTTGCCGCGGAAAGAGAAGCTCACGTTCGACACGCCGCCACTGATCTTCGCGTAAGGCAGGTTCTGCTTGATCCAGCGCGTGGCGTTAATGAAGTCGACCGCGTAGTTGTTGTGCTCCTCGATGCCGGTGGCGATCGCGAAGATGTTTGGATCGAAGATGATGTCTTCCGGCGGGAAACCCACTTTTTCGGTAAGCAGCTTGTAAGCGCGTTCGCAGATCTCGATCTTGCGTTCGAAGGTATCGGCCTGGCCCTTCTCGTCGAAGGCCATTACGATCACCGCGGCGCCATAGCGGCGGCACAGGTTGGCCTGGCGCAGGAATTCCTCCTCGCCCTCCTTCATCGAAATCGAATTGACGACCGACTTCCCTTGCACGCATTTCAAACCGGCTTCGATTACCGACCACTTCGACGAATCGATCATGATCGGCACACGCGCTATGTCAGGCTCGGAGGCGATCAGGTTGAGGAAGCGCGTCATCGCGGCGACCGAATCGAGCATCGCCTCGTCCATATTGATGTCGATGACCTGCGCCCCGTTCTCGACCTGTTGGCGCGCAACGGACAAGGCCTCGTCATACTGTTCGTTCAGGATCATGCGCGCGAAGGCCTTGGAACCGGTGACGTTGGTGCGCTCGCCGACGTTTACAAAGAGCGAACTGTCGTCGACGATAAATGGCTCCAGTCCCGATAGCTTCATCGCATGCGAGGGCTCTGGCACCTTGCGCGGCGCCATGGTTTTTACGGTGTCAGCAATCGCCTTGATATGCGCGGGCGTGGTGCCGCAGCAGCCGCCGGCGATATTGACGAAACCACTTTCGGCAAAGTCCTTCAGCAGCGACGAGGTCACGTCAGGCGTTTCGTCGAAACCGGTGTCGCTCATCGGGTTAGGCAGGCCGGCGTTCGGGTAGATACAGACATAGGTGTCGGCGATCTTCGACAGCTCTTCTGCATAAGGCCGCATCAGTGCCGCACCCAGCGCGCAATTCAAGCCCACGGTCAACGGCTTCGCATGGCGCACCGAATGCCAGAAGGCAGGCACGGTCTGGCCGGACAGGATGCGTCCCGAGGCATCAGTTACTGTGCCGGAAATCATGATCGGCAAGCGCTTGCCGGATTCCTCGAAGAAGACATCAATGGCGAATAGTGCCGCCTTGCAGTTCAGCGTATCGAAAATGGTTTCGACAAGCAGCACGTCGGCGCCGCCCTCGACCAGGCCGCGCGTCTGCTCCAGGTAAGCTGCAACCAACTGGTCGAACGTGACGTTTCGCGCAGCTGGATCGTTCACATCGGGCGAGATAGAAGCTGTTTTCGGCGTGGGGCCTAAGGCGCCGGCGACGAAGCGCGGCTTGTCGGATGTGGAATACTTGTCGCAGGCCGCACGCGCCAGCTTTGCCGCTTCCACATTCATCTCGTAGGCAAGATGCGCCATGTGGTAATCGTCCTGTGCCACCGTGGTCGCGCCGAAGGTATTGGTTTCGATCAGATCTGCGCCAGCAGCAAGGTATTTCTCGTGGATTTCACCGATGATCTGGGGCTGGGTCAGTGTCAGCAGCTCGTTGTTCCCCTTGACGAAGAGATCTTTCCCCGGCACGGCAAAGTCGGCGAAACGCTGGCCGCGATAGTCTTCCTCCGTCAGTTTGTACTGCTGAATCATCGTACCCATCGCGCCGTCCAGAATCAAAATGCGTTTGGACAAGAGGTCGCGCAGCAGCGCTTCAGTGGCGGAAATGGCGTCGCGTTTCATGGCAGGCTCGATTCGGTAAAAAAACAAAACCCGGTCTGAACTGGACCGGGTTGCTTGGCTGTCGGTAGACTTGATGATAGCCTTTGCAAGTGCAGGCTCTCTGTAAGAAGAAATGATGCCGGCACAACAAAATTATACGTGAAACAATTCACGGCTCTTCTCTATGAGCTTATAGAGAAAATAAAAAAAGCCCGCCAGGTGGCGGGCTTGAAATCCATATCAAGACGATACGGAGGAGACAGAAAGAATTATAAAAAGCTCAGTGTCATAAATCCAATTTCAAATTGGAATATGAGTCATACGAGTTTTGAATAACCCTTTCAGCCGTTGAAATCAGACTGCCTACATCACCTTCATGGGCAAAGAACGGAGCATCACAGCAAATATATCGAAGTCTTAGCAAATGTTTGAAAAATGCATTACATAGCGGCCAATAGACCATGAAAGTTCTTATCGTTGGAGGTGCCGGCTACATCGGCTCGCACATGGCAAAGATGCTCCTCTCGCGAGGCCATGAAGTTGTCACGCTTGACGACTTGTCCTCCGGGTATCGGGACGCTGTCGTCGGCGGCGAGTTCGTCGAGGGCAATGTAGGTGACCGAGCGCTGCTGGATGTGCTGATGACGCGTCATTCTTTTGATGGTGTCATGCATTTCGCCTCTTTTATCCAGGTCGGCGAGTCGGTGCAACAGCCCGGCAAGTACTATCAGAACAATCTGGCGGCCACGCTTGAACTGCTGGATGCGATGGTACGGCATGGGGTGAAGCAATAAGGTTAAGCACTTCATATTTTCATCCACTGCTGCGATTTTCGGTGAGCCGGATTATGTTCCCATCGATGAAGCTCATCCGCAGGCACCGATCAATCCCTATGGGAAATCGAAATGGATGGTCGAGCAGATTCTTGCGGACTATGAGCGTGCGTTTGGCCTGCGTTATACCTGCCTGAGATATTTCAATGCAGCCGGTGCCGATCCCGATGGCTTGCTGGGTGAAAGACATGTTCCGGAGACCCACTTGATTCCGTTGCTACTGCAAGTAGCCTCGGGCCGGCGCGAGTCAATCCAGGTATTCGGCCGCGATTACGATACTGTGGATGGCACCTGCGTACGGGATTACATCCATATCGTCGATCTGTGTGAAGCCCACTTGCTGGCGCTGGATCGCCTAATCCGCGGCGAACAAAGCGCTGCTTTCAATCTAGGCAACGGCCAGGGCTTTTCAGTGCAGCAGGTCATCGATGCAGCACGCAAAGTGACTGGAAAGGATATTCCGGCAAGGGACAGCCCGCGGCGCGCGGGGGATCCAGCCAAGCTGGTGGCCGATTCGACCAGTGCCCGCAATATGCTGGGATGGCACCCGCGATATCCAGAGCTGGAAATCATCATCCGCCATGCCTGGGCATGGGAGTGCAAGCCCCATGCAAAGGGATAAATATGAAGCCGGGTCGCCTTGTCCTTTACATCATAAAAATTTTTGATTGAAACCGGGCTTTTCTCCGTATGGCTTATTGAAATGGCAAGCAAGAAAATTGCGTATTCTGATTGCTTCGCTGACTACCTTTCGCCCGTCACTCTACTTACGTCATGCAGACGCATACCTTGCATTCCTGAATGCATACAATAAGCGCATCTCCATTTAATCCTGTTTTTGCGTAAGCGCAGAACTTTCCGCCTGCGCGCTCCTCCAACGCCTTACGCGCATGGAGCGTGCAACCTTTTCAGGGCGCAAGCCCGAACCTTGCAGGAATATGGAGAAAATCGATACCTATGACCGCATCTTGCTCGAAACCTTGCAACGACAGGGACGGGCATCGAATGTCGAACTCTCCGAGAGAGTAGGTTTGTCTGCACCGCAATGTTATCGGCGTGTGAGGCGGCTTGAGACCGAAGGAATTATCCGCAGCTACGCGGCACAACTGAATCCGGCGTCGATCGGCCTGGATGCAATTGCCTATGTGAGCGTCACAGTGGACCGATCGCAGTCCGGGCAGATCAAGGAATTCGAGGAAACGCTGCGCAATTTTCCGGAAGTACTGGAATGCTATTCGGTTTCAGGCGAGGGCGATTATTTTCTGAAAGCCGCCTGCCCCGATTTGAAAAAACTGTCTGTCTTTTTGAATGAAGACCTAACTGCCGTGAAAGGCGTGGCAGGCATCAAATCAACGCTGTGCATGCATGAAGTAAAGACCTCTTCGCCGTTGCCTATTGGCGAACACGCGTAAAGCGTCCCTCTTCCATCGAAAAACCCTTCAGAAATTCTGCTGCAGGCAAACGTTTCCCGCCCGCTTTTTGCAATTCCGTGACACGGAGCACGCCTTCACCGCAGGCTACTACTACACCGGCGCTGGCATCGGCCGCTATCACCTGTCCTGGCGGCGCTGGCGAATATTCATTGATTGCTTCGGCGCGCCAGAGCTTGATTACGGCGCTGTCGAACTGCGCCTGTGCCCCTGGAAACGGATTGAATGCGCGAATCTTGCGCGCTATCGATACCGCAGAATCTGCAAAGTCCAGCGCCGCTTCATCCTTGGCAATCTTGTCGGCATAGGTCACACCTTCGCCAGGCTGCGCTTGAGCAGGCACCTCTCCCGATTCCAGCTTCTGCAATGTATTGACGATCATTCGTCCGCCCAGCGCGGCCAGCTTGTCGTGCAGGCTTCCGGTTGTATCATCGTTGGCGATGGGAACCGCCTCCAAGGTCAGCATCGGGCCGGTATCAAGTCCTTCGTCCATCTGCATGATAGTGATGCCGGTTTCCACATCGCCCGCCTCAATCGCGCGGTGGATGGGCGCGGCGCCGCGCCATCGCGGCAGCAGGGAAGCGTGGATATTGATGCATCCGAGAGGAGGAATGTCGAGCACGGATCGCGGAAGAATCAAGCCGTACGCGGCAACCACCATGACATCATGCCCGACAGCACTCAGCAGACGGTGCGCCTTCAATGCCTCTTCCGGATATTTTCCGCCGAGCCTAAGCGATATCGGTTGCGCTACCGGCATGCCGTGCTCCATCGCATACTTTTTCACAGGGGAAGGCTGCAGATGAAGGCCGCGCCCGGCCGGGCGGTCCGGCTGCGTCAGGACAAGCGGAATCGAGTGGCCGGCTTCATGCAAAGCCTTGAGCGCCACAGCGGCAAATTCAGGGGTTCCGGCGAAAATGATTTTCATCGCCGAATTGTAGACTAGGATGCACGCTGCATTTCACGCTGCTCCTTGAGCAGCTTGGTCTTGATGCGATTGCGTTTCAGCGGCGACAGGTATTCGACGAAAACCTTGCCTCTCAAATGATCTATTTCATGCTGTATGCACACGGCGAGCAGACCGTCGGCTTCCATTTCGAATTCCTTGCCGTCGGCATCCAGGGCCTTGACCTTGACACGCGCGGGGCGCTCCACACCGTCATAAATTCCCGGCACGGACAGGCAGCCCTCATCGTAGACTTGCTTTTCCTCGCTTGCCCACGTCAGCGCGGGATTGACGAATACCTGCAGGTGGTCATGCGTTTCCGATACATCAATGACAATGATCTGCTCATGCACGTCGACCTGCGTCGCCGCCAGGCCGACGCCCGGCGCGTCGTACATGGTCTCGGCCATGTCCGCGACCAGCTTCTTCAAACGGTCATCGAACAGGCTGACAGGCTTGGCGACCTTGTGCAAACGAGGGTCGGGATAACGCAGGATATTTAATAGGGACATACGGCTTTTGCGCAACAACACCTCAATTGTAGATTGTGGTATTTCTTGCTAGTTCAAGGATTTATGTGCAGAATTTGATTCACTTTGACAAGTTTTGCCATGGTTTTAACCATCAACTCCTGGCTTGTCCCACCGCTTCGCTTTTACGCTGCACTCATCGGAATCAACATGAAAAAGTTTAGCACAGCCGCCTGTCTCATCGCTCTCAGCTCACTGTTTGCTTCCATGTCTGCCAGCGCGCAGGAAGACTTGGGAGACGCTCCCAAGATCCGCTGCGAATTCCGCCCGAATGCACCTGACCAGCATACCGTGGTCAAGGGCGATACGCTGTGGGATATTTCGGGAAAATTCCTGGAGCATCCGTGGTGCTGGCCCCAGGTATGGGGATTGAATCGCGATGAGATTCGCGATCCCCACTGGATCTATCCCGGCCAGATCGTCTATTTCGATCGCGCTGCCGGACGGCTTCGCCTCGGCACGCCTACCGGCGGAAGCACTGGCCTGGTCGACGGCACGGTAAAGCTCTCGCCGCAAGCCCGCATAGAAGGCCTGGGCCGTAACGCCATTCCCTCTATTCCGGCAAGCGTGATCGAGCCGTTCCTGATACAGCCGCTGATCGTGGAAGAAAAGCAGTTGAAAAGTGCGCCGTACATCATGGCAACCCAGGAAGGCCGGGTGAATCTGGGCAAGGATGACCGCGCCTACGTACGCGGCGATCTCAAGGGCGGCTCCACTTTCCAGGTATTCCGCCCTGCCAAACCCCTGCGCGATCCGGATAACGGCAAGGTAATAGCGTATGAAGCTGCGTATCTCGGCACTGTGAAACTGGTGCGCGAAGCAACTGCATCTAACGAAGCACACTCCTTCGTGGTTGTAAGTTCGAAGGAGGAAATGGGCGTAGGCGACCGTCTGCTGCCCATGCCGCCCACTCCGATTTTGAACTATGTGCCGCATCCCCCCGATAAAAAGATGAGCGCGCGGGTGGTATCCATCTATGGTGGCGTGGATCAGGCTGGCCAAAGCCAGGTCGTGGCCATCAATCGCGGCAAGATGCATGGCATCGACCTGGGCACGGTACTGGAACTGTATAGCCACGGCGCCACAGTCAAGGATACCGTCGAAGGCAAACGCAATATCAAGCTGCCGGACGAGCGTTTCGGAACACTGTTCGTCTTCCGGGTGTTCGACCGCGTGTCCTACGCGCTGATCATGCAGGTCACCAACTCGGTCAAGGTTGGCGACGTTGCCCGCTCTCCGGAATAACATTCACGTATGTCCGAAGCGCAGGACCTTGCGCACTGGCTGAGACTTGAACGCACGCGCGGCGTCGGCCCCGATGCGGCGCGCCGCCTACTTTCGGCATTCGGGCTGCCGGAGAATATTTTTTCGGCTAGCCATACGGCGCTCTCAAAAGTAGTGCCGGGAAAAGTCGCCCATGCCTTGCTTGCTCCGCCCGATGATGAACTGCTTGCCCTGATAGACAAAACCTCGGCGTGGGCTGCGCAGCCGCACAACCGCGTACTGAGCCTGGCTGATGCCGACTATCCGCCGTTGCTGCTGCAGATTTCCGATCCGCCTGTCCTTCTGTATGCAAAAGGCAGACACGACCTGCTGACGCGCCCATCGCTGGCTATCGTCGGCAGCCGCAATGCCACTGCGCAAGGAAAAGCCAACGCAGAACGATTCGCGGAAACCTTGTCGGCTGGTGGCCTGACAGTCGTCTCGGGGCTAGCGTTGGGCATAGATGCATCCGCTCACGAGGGTGCCCTGCGTTCGGGTAAAGGCTCCACCGTCGCCGTGATCGGCACCGGCCTCGACCTGGTGTATCCCTCCCGTCACCGGGAACTGGCGCACCGCATCGCTGCTGACGGATGCATTCTCAGCGAATATCCCTTGGGCACGCCGGCCATTGCTTCCAATTTTCCGAAGCGGAACAGGCTGATCAGCGGTTTGGCGCAAGGCGTGCTGGTGGTGGAAGCTGCCGCCCAATCCGGCTCGCTGATCACCGCGCGCCTGGCAGCGGAACAGGGCAAAGAAGTTTTTGCCATTCCCGGCTCTATCCACTCGCCTTTGGCAAAGGGTTGTCATCAATTGATCAGGCAAGGGGCCAAGCTGGTTGAATCGGCGCATGACATCCTCGAAGAACTGCGCCTGCCTGCCCATAATGTCGCTCAGGAGGAACTGGTAAGGCCTGACAATTCCATGCCCTATCACGGACTGCTGGAGGCAATGGGCTTTGATCCGGTAGGCATCGACTTGCTGTCTATGCGATGCAAAATCGATGCCGCATCTTTGAGTGGACACCTGTTGAATCTGGAGCTTGAAGGACTGGTAGAGAACTTGCCGGGGGGCATATATCGCCGCATCAACTAGGTTTCTTCTGAAAAACCATGACGTTGATCGAGGTTTGCGTCATGGCGCTTGTATCGCCTTCCGCTTGCGGGTAAAGTAGGATCATGTTTGAAGTCCTGGTATACCTGTACGAGACTTACTACCGACCAGACGCCTGTCCGGATTCCGAAGTGCTCGCCAAAAAATTGTCTGCGGTAGGGTTTGAAGACGATGAAATCTCTCAGGCGCTGGATTGGCTTACCGATCTTGCGCAGACTACCAATGCGCTTTCAACAGTTACGGTGCATCAGACCGCATTCTCATTCGGCACCCGGATTTACGCTCCGCAAGAATTCGATGCGCTCGGTACGCCGGCAATCGGATTCATCCAGTTTCTTGAATCCGCCAAGCTGATCAATCCCGTGCAACGAGAAATCATCATCGAACGCGCGCTGGCATGCGGCGAGCAACCGGTGACAGTCGACAAGCTAAAGGTCATCATCCTGATTGTTCTCTGGAGTCAAGGCAGCGAGCCCGACAGCCTGCTGATGGACGAACTTTTCGTCGACGAAGACGAAGACACGCCAAGGCTTCTCCATTAAGCCAGCATATTTGGCATTTAAGAAATATCTGTGGTTTCACGCTTTTTCACGTGCTCCGGCTTGGCGAGTGCCACCTCCACTGATCTTCATCACTTTTTTGCAGTCACCGGCGCAACAATCGCTTGATCCTTCGTCAAACGACTTTATATCGTCTTGTCGCATGCCTGAACCGGCACTTATGATTCCCCACTAAAGGAGAAAAAGGAAATCGCGTATCATATCCGCGACTTTTTCCTTGCAGCAATTCGATTGATTGTTCATCATGCCTTCTATATTAATTAGCACTGGCATGCTTATTTGAGACCTCCTATGACCAAAACCCTCATCATTGCCGAGAAGCCTTCCGTCGCGAATGACATCGCGAAGGCGCTCGGCGGCTTCACCAAGCACGATGAGTACTTTGAATCGGATGAATATGTCCTTTCTTCCGCTGTCGGCCATCTGGTCGAGATCACGGTGCCGGAAGAATACGATGTCAAGCGCGGCAAATGGACCTTCACTCATCTGCCGGTGATTCCGCCCCACTTTGCGCTGAATCCGATCGCCAAGACGGAGTCGCGTCTGAAGGTGCTGAACAGGTTATTGAAACGCAAGGATGTCACTTCTCTTATCAATGCTTGCGACGCGGGCCGCGAAGGCGAGCTGATCTTCCGCCTGATCGTGCAGTACGCGAAAGCGAAGCAGCCGATCAAGCGCTTGTGGCTGCAGTCGATGACGCAGGGTGCGATTCGTGACGGTTTCGCCCGCCTGCGTGAGGACAAGGACATGATGCCGCTGGCTGACGCCGCACGCTGCCGCAGCGAAGCCGACTGGCTGATCGGCATTAACGGCACCCGCGCGATGACGGCCTTCAATTCGAAGGAAGGCGGCTTCTACTTGACGACCGTCGGCCGCGTGCAGACGCCGACGCTGTCGATCGTGGTCGAACGCGAAGAGAAGATCAAGCGCTTCGTGCCGCGTGACTATTGGGAAGTGCGCGCCGAGTTCGTCTGCGCCGCGGGCATCTATGAAGGCCGCTGGCTGGACACCAAGTTCAAGAAGGACGAGACCGATCCGGAAAAGCGCGCCGAGCGTTTGTGGAGCAAGGCCGCCGCTGAATCGATCGTCGCCGCTTGCCGCGGCAAGATGGGCGCCGTCACTGAGGAATCCAAACCCGCCACACAGATGGCACCGGCATTGTTCGACCTCACCAGCCTGCAGCGCGAGGCTAATGCGCGCTTCGGCTTCTCGGCGAAGAACACGCTCGGCCTGGCGCAGGCGCTGTATGAAAAGCACAAGGTGCTGACTTATCCGCGTACCGATTCCCGCCATCTGCCCGAGGATTACATGCCGACGGTAATGCAGACGCTGGAAACGATTTCGGAGAACCACAATTATCAGCAGTTCGCCTCGCAGATCCTGAACAAGAAATGGGTGAAGCCGAACAAGCGCATCTTCGACAACACCAAGATCAGCGACCACTTCGCCATCATCCCTACCACTCAGGCGCCGAAAAACCTGTCGGAGCCCGAGCAGAAACTGTATGACCTCGTCACTCGCCGCTTCATGGCCGTGTTTTTCCCCGCTGCAGAATTCCAGGTGACCACGCGCTTTACCGAGGTCTCTGGCCACCAGTTCAAGAGCGAAGGCAAGGTGATGACCAATGCCGGCTGGCTCGCGATCTACGGCAAGGAAGCAGCGAACGAGAAGGAAAAGGACGACGACAAGGACAAGGAGAACGCCAAGATCCTGGTCGCCGTCGCGCCCGGCGAAAAGGTACAGACCGAGAAGATTACCGGCAACGGCCTCGTCACCAAACCGCCCGCGCGCTATTCGGAAGCGACGTTGCTGTCGGCAATGGAAGGCGCAGGCAAGTTGATCGACGATGAGGAATTGCGCGAAGCGATGGGCGGAAAGGGCCTCGGCACGCCGGCCACGCGCGCGGCAATCATCGAAGGGCTGCTGAATGAAAAATACCTGCTGCGCGATGGCCGTGAACTGATCCCGACTGCAAAGGCGTTCCAGTTGATGACCCTCTTGCGCGGCCTCGGCGTGAACGAACTCACTGCGCCGGAGCTCACCGGCGAATGGGAATACAAGCTGTCGCAGATGGAGAAAGGCAAAATCTCGCGCGAAGAATTCATGCGCGAGATTGCGCAGATGACGCAGATCATCGTCAAGCGCGCGAAGGAATACGACAACGACACCATCCCCGGCGATTATGCGACGCTGAAGACGCCAT
>JAQSWC010000284.1 GCA_029266815.1 Paucimonas sp. | reverse complement strand
CCGCTGCTGGACGGCATCGACCTGTCCGGCGCGCGCGGCGTGCTGGTCAACGTTACTGCCAGCCGCAACCTTAAGGGCAAGGAAATCAAGGAAGTCATGGCCACCGTGCGCGCCTTTGCTGCGCCGGATGCATCGATCGCGCAAGGTATCGCTTACGACGACGCCATGGGCGACGAGATCCGCGTGACAGTGGTGGCAACCGGCCTGGGCCGTGCCCGCAAGAATGTGCAGCTCGTGCAGACCCCGGTTCTGCGCACCGGCACGCATAACGAACCGGTCATGGCGCATTCCGGCAACCAGGGTATGGCTCAGCCCGCGACGGCATTCGAGGGACTGAAGCAACCGGCCGTCTGGCGTCGTGAATCGGCTTCGGAAACCGTGCGCGCGCTGGAAAAGAATGGGATGGAGACGTACGACATTCCGGCGTTCCTGCGTAAGCAAGCCGATTAAAACGGCTGGTCGAATCGTCGCGCCTAAGCAGCTTCCATCCGATTCCAGTTTTCTGGAGCCGGAAGGAAGCCTGCACGATTTGGTTGGAACAGGCATACTTTCGGCCTTTCATCACCTTTAACTGAAAGGAAGTGTCATGACCATCAAGATCGGCGATCGTTTGCCTGAAGGTTCCTTGTCCGAATATGTAGAAGTCGAGAGCGAAGGCTGCTCGCTCGGCCCGAATACGTTCAATGTGGCCGACCTCGCAAAAGGCAAGAAGATTGCTGTATTCGGCCTGCCTGGCGCTTATACGCCGACTTGCTCTGCACAGCACGTGCCCGGCTATGTCAAGTTGGCTGACCAGTTGAAATCCAAGGGCGTGGACGAGATCTGGTGTATTTCCGTGAATGACGCTTTCGTGATGGGCGCTTGGGGCCGCGACCAGAAAGCCACGGGCATCGTGCGCATGATGGCCGATGGCAATGCCGCTTTCAGCAAGGCACTCGGCCTGGATGCAGATTTCAGCAAGTTCGGCATGGGCACGCGTTCACAGCGTTATTCGATGCTGGTCGAAGACGGCGTGGTCAAGCAGCTGAACGTCGAGCAGGGCGGCAAGTTCGAGGTCTCGAATGCCGAGACTCTGCTTGGACAACTCGCCTGATGCTATTGCCAACAGTTACGGTTGGTAACAGCCGCCTGAAAACCCGGCGACTATAATCGATTCATGCTTAAGCAACGCACTGTCAAGCAAGTAGTGAAAACGATTGGTGTCGGACTTCATTCCGGCACCAAGGTGGAACTCACGTTGCGCCCGGCAGCGCCGGACACCGGTATCGTGTTCCGCCGCGTTGATCTCGATCCTCCTATCGATCTTCCGGTGTCAGCCACCTGCGTGGGCGACACGCGCATGGCCTCCACTCTGGACAGGGATGGAGCAAAGGTCTCGACGGTGGAGCACTTAATGTCGGCATGTGCCGGCCTTGGCATCGACAACCTTTATATTGATGTCACTGCCGAAGAGATCCCAATCATGGATGGCTCGGCGTCCTCTTTCGTGTTTTTGCTGCAGCAGGCCGGCTTGCAGGAGCAGAACGCGCCCAAGAAATTCATTCGCGTCAAGAAACCTGTGGAAGTGCGCGAAGGTCAAGGTGCAGGGGAAAAATGGGCTCGTCTTGAGCCCTACAATGGTTTTCGTCTCAAATTCTTTCGATGCGAGCGGGCAGATAGCTGAGGTCGATTTCGCTGCCGAGTCCTACGTAAAAGAAATTTCACGCGCTCGTACATTCGGCTTCATGCACGATGTGGAGATGCTGCGTGGAATCGGACTGGCGCGCGGTGGATCGCTGGAAAATGCGATCGTCCTGGATGAGTACCGGATATTGAATCCCGATGGTCTGCGCTACGAGAACGAATTCGTGCGCCACAAGATTCTCGACGCTATCGGTGATCTCTATTTAGTGGGACATCCATTGCTGACAAGCTACCACGCGCACAAATCTGGCCATGGACTCAACAATAAGCTCTTGCGTGCCTTGCTGGCCGACAAAGAGGCGTACGAGATCGTATCTTTCGAGCAGCTGGCCCTGGCGCCGCCAGATTATCTGGAACGCTTGGGAATGGAGTGGGCGCCGGCCTGATTGATGCTTGTATTTTCCGGTGTATCGCGGTCCGCTTCTAGTCAGCCTACGGAAGTGTGTTTTTTCAGCAGGTTGGCTACCGCTTCATGCAGGGCTGTGCGCTTCGAGGATTGGGACAAGGCTGCATCAAGCTCGGCAAAGGCCTGTAGCGCATTCTGAGTCAAAGCGATCTGCTTGGAGCGGTTGAGTGGTTGGCGAGTTTCAGGAATCTGCACCTTGAGCCGAATTGCATTGACTTGCCATCCGCGTTTTTGCAAACCGTGCTGAAGCTGGGATGACTGCTGTTTCAATCGCGCGGCCAGTGCCGGTGTGGCGCAGGCAAGAACGAGACGACCGTCTTCCAGGCTCAGGACATCGCAGGATTCGAAAATGGCCGGTGCAATTTTCAGGCAGTCTTTTTTCAGCGCCGTCAGCCGTTGCACTACGGGTACGACATGGCTCATCGTGCCGTGCTGCTGAAGAAAATCCGCAACGCCTTTCGCGGTTGACGACGATGTCCGACTGCGGGAGAAAAAAGGAGGAACTTGCATGCATTCACCTTACCATATTCATCATGAAAAGATGAAGGAAGAAGCGTGCAGATAATCATACTGCAAGGCCGTGGTTCGGCTCGGACCCTTACTTTGGGCAACTTGCATCTTGTTGTCGGAATACTTTTTTTATCTGCCTTGGTGATCAGCGGTGCGCTTGGACTGTACTACCTTGCGGTTCGACATGCCGCCGTGCTCGGGTTGCCTCTGGTGGAAGAGATCTCACTGTCGGCGACACAAGGCGACGCTGCCAAAAGAGAAAAATACCTGCGCGAGAACCTGGCCGCAATGGCGCGAAAGTTGGGAGAGATGCAGGCGCAATTGATGCGGCTGGATGCCTTGGGCGAACGGGTGCAGGGTCTGGCAGGAGTAAAGCCAGAGGAATTCAATTTCAAGGAAAAGCCGGGGCAGGGCGGCGCGGCGCCGTCGATCAGCGGCCGCCGGGAGAGGGAGCTGACGATGAGCGAATTCCAGCTTGCGCTCGATGCTCTTTCCTCCGATATCGAACACCGCATGGATTACATGAATGTGGTCGAGACGGCGCTGATGACGGACAAGATGAAATCCAAGCTGCTTCCAACAATTCAGCCAGTCAACGTGGCATATAACGCGTCGAGCTACGGCTGGCGGCTGGATCCTTTTAGCGGCAGAAGCGCTTTCCATGAAGGAATCGATTTCGCGGCCGGGGTCGGGACTCCGATTTTCGCTGCGGCTGGAGGCGTGGTGATAGGTGCTGAATATCATCATCAGTACGGCAACCTTCTGGAAATAGATCACGGCAATGACATCATCACGCGTTATGCGCATGCATCGCGGCTGTTGGCGAAGGTGGGCGATATCGTGCGGCGCGGCCAGCATGTGGCCAACATCGGCTCAACCGGACGTTCCACCGGACCGCATCTGCACTTCGAGGTGCACGTCAAAGGCGTGCCGCAGAATCCCATGAAATTCCTTGCCGCCGGCGCTGACCAGGCCAAGGCAGTTGCGCTGTACGGCAGATAGCCGATTCCCAAGTTTCGCGTTAATCATTCCCTTGTGGAAAGATTGTATTGGGAATTTGCAACGTCACGCTTCGGTGCGCCGCGTCGCTGCGGCACCATCCGATTACGCGTCTTCCTGCATGATAAAATCCGCAATTTCGCCGCGTCGCGAACGGATTCGAGACAATCCTGCGCGCGGTATCGTTCCGCCGCTTTTCGGGCTTTTTTCAGAAACCTAGAATGTCCATACTGACCCAGATTTTCGGCAGCCGCAATCAGCGCTTGCTCAAGCAATACCAAAGCATCGTTCGCGAAATCAATGCGCTAGAACCGGCAATGGAAAAGCTGTCCGATGCCGACCTCCAGGCCAAGACGCCGGAATTGAAGACCAAGCTCACGCAAGGTGCCACGCTGGACGACATCCTGCCGGAGGCGTTCGCCGTATGCCGCGAAGCCAGCCGGCGCGTGCTGAAAATGCGCCATTTCGATGTACAGTTGATCGGCGCCATCGTTCTGCACAAGGGCAAGATTGCCGAGATGGGCACGGGTGAGGGCAAGACGCTGATGGCGACGCTCGCCGTGTATTTGAACGCGCTCGCCGGAAAAGGCGTGCATGTGGTGACGGTGAACGATTACCTCGCGCAGCGTGACGCGGAATGGATGGGAAAGCTCTATAACTGGCTTGGCCTCTCTACTGGCATCAACCTGTCGCAGATGCCGCATGCGGAAAAACAGAAAGCCTATGCCGCCGACATCACTTACGGCACCAACAACGAATACGGATTCGACTACCTGCGCGACAACATGGTGTACGACACCATGGAGCGGGTGCAGCGTGGCTTGAGTTTTGCCATCGTCGACGAAGTTGACTCCATCCTGATCGATGAAGCCCGTACGCCGCTGATCATTTCCGGACAGGCGGAAGATCACACGGAGCTTTATCAGAAGATGAATGCGGTGCCTCCGCTGCTGACGCGCCAGATTGGCGAGGAAACGTCGGACGGCAAGGGCAAGATAGAAGTCCCGGGCGATTACACGCTGGACGAGAAGTCCCATCAGGTATTCCTTACCGAGACCGGCCACGAGAAAGCCGAAGAAATCCTCACGCGCATGGGACTCCTGCCGGAAGGCGCCTCGCTTTATGATGCCGCCAACATCACGCTGATTCATCATCTCTATGCAGCGCTTCGCGCGCATACGTTGTATCACCGCGACCAGCAGTATGTGGTGCATGACGACGAAGTCGTCATCGTCGATGAATTCACCGGCCGTCTGATGTCCGGCCGCCGCTGGTCCGAGGGCCTGCACCAGGCAGTGGAAGCCAAGGAAGGCGTGAAGATCCAGAACGAAAACCAGACGCTGGCATCGATCACCTTCCAGAACTATTTCCGTATGTATTCGAAGCTTGCCGGCATGACAGGTACGGCGGATACGGAAGCCTATGAGTTCCAGGAAATCTATGGTCTGGAAACCGTCGTCATTCCGCCGAACCGTCCCAGCCAGAGGAAGGACAAGCAGGACCAGGTCTACAAGTCGGTCCAGGAAAAATACGACGCCATCGTGCGCGACATCCAGGATTGCTACGAACGCGGTCAACCGGTTCTCGTCGGCACGACCTCGATCGAGAACTCTGAACTGATTTCGGGCATTCTCACCAAGGCCAAGCTCAAGCACAATGTACTGAATGCGAAGCAACATGAGCGCGAGGCGGAAATCATTGCGCAGGCCGACCGGCCGCAGATGATTACGATCGC
>JAQSWC010000283.1 GCA_029266815.1 Paucimonas sp. | reverse complement strand
CCGGGATACTTGATGAATGAATTCTTGGGCCAGCATTCACCTGAATTCATCGCGATCGGCACCACCGGCGTACCAGTTTCAACGGCAAGCCGCGCGCCGCCCCCTTTGTATTTCCCTTTGCCACCGACCGGCGTGCGGGTTCCTTCAGGGAACATGATGATCCACTGTCCACCGACGAGGCGTTTTCGCCCCTGTGCCACGACTTGTGCAAAGGCATCCTTGCCCTTGCTCCGATCGATGGCGATCATGCGCAGCATCGCCAGCCCCCAGCCGAAGAAGGGAATCCACAGCAGCTCGCGCTTGAATACGTAGACCAGCGGGCGCGGCATGAAGTAGAGATAGAAAATCGTTTCCCATGCCGATTGGTGTTTCGACAGCAGGATGACCGGCGCATCAGGAAGGTTCTCGAGCCCCTTGACCTCGTAGCGGATGCCGCAGATAAGTTTTCCAATCATGAGCACGAACCAGTTCCAGCGTGCCGTTACCCAGTAACGCGCTTTGTAAGGCAATGGTGCGCACAGAAGGCACACCGGGGCCCACACCACGGTGGCGATCATCATGAGCACCGCGAACAGGATGGAGCGCACAAGCAAGGCAAAAGTCGGACGGCGCTCGCGGTTATTCATGGGCATGGTGTCGGTGGCGGCAATTAGTGAATCCTGCATCATCGTACAGTCTCGAGTAAGGTCTGGGCGGGAACATTCAGCAAGTGGTCGACCACTGCCGTAAGATCGGGAAATATTGTCGTGCCGGGAGGGAGCCCGCCTTTCTCCCGCGTTTTCATTCCCTTCCCGGTCAGGACCAGGAAAGGAACGCAGCCCAAGACAAAACCGGCCTGCAGGTCGCGCAGCGAATCGCCGATGGTGGGCACGCCCTTTAGGCTTACGTTGAAGCGGCTTGCAATGGCACGCAGCATGCCGGGCTTGGGCTTGCGGCAATCGCAATTGTCATCGGCCGAATGCGGACAGAAGAACACGGCATCCAGATGCGCGCCGCAGGCGAGGGCACGGCTGTGCATTTTCTGATGGATGGCGTTGAGCGCATCCATGTTCAGCAGGCCTCGCGCCACGCCGGACTGATTGGTGCAAACGACCACGCGATAGCCTGCCTGGTTCAGTCGTGCAATGGCTTCCAGCGAACCAGGGATGGGCTTCCACTCGTCGGGCGATTTGATGAACGCATCCGAATCGAAGTTGATGACGCCGTCGCGATCGAGGATGATCAGTTTCATGTGCTGCCGATCGCTCACGCGGCAAGTTTTGAAATGTCGGCCACCCGGTTCATCATCCCGTGCAGGTTCGACAGCAGAGCGATGCGGTTGGCACGCAGTGCGGGATCTTCAGCCATTACCATCACGTCATTGAAGAACGCATCCACGCTCTCGCGCAATTTCGCCAACGACTTCAGGGTTCCGGCGAAATCACCCCTCGCAAACGCATCGTCCACCTGCGGTTTCAACTGGCTCATCGAAGAATACAGGCCTTCCTCCGCGGATTCGCGCAACAGTTCCTTTTGCACGGAAGAAGTGCCCGTTTCGGCCTTCTTCAGGATGTTGGTAATGCGCTTGTTGGCAGCTGCCAGTGATTCGGCCTCGGGTAATTCGGCAAAGGCTTTCACGGCTTCAAGGCGTTCGATCACATTGTCGAGACGGTCGGGCTGCTGGGCCACCACCGCTTCAATCTGGTTTTGCGCAAAACCGCGCTCGCGCAAAAGACCGCGCAGGCGGTCGTAAATGAAGGAGGCGACTTCGTCGGTGGCAGGCTTGAAATTGGCGTTACCCTGAAAGAGTTGTGCCGCATCTGACAGCAATTCGGAAAGCGAAAGAGGTAGACGCTTTTCTACCAGCATACGCAGTACCCCCAATGCATGACGGCGCAGCGCAAACGGATCCTTGTCGCCGGTCGGCTGCAGGCCGATGCCCCAGATGCCGACCAGGGTTTCTAGCTTGTCCGCCAGCGCGACAGCGGTGCCGGTCGGGGTCGAGGGCAGCGCATCGCCGGCGAAGCGCGGCTGGTAATGTTCGGAAGCCGCCAGTGCGACTTCCTCATGCTCGCCGTCGTGGCGCGCATAGTACGTGCCCATGATGCCCTGCAGTTCGGGAAATTCACCCACCATGTCGGTCAGCAGATCGGTCTTGGCCAGCAAGGCGCCACGCTCCGCCAGCGCGATGTCCGCGCCGAGCGAGCTGGCAATCTTGCCGGCGAGCGCCTTCACGCGTTCGGTACGCTGCGCCTGCGTGCCGAGCTTGTTGTGATACACGACATTAGCGAGGCCGGACAAACGGTCCGCAAGTTTCTTCTTCTTGTCCTGTTCGAAGAAGAACTTCGCATCGGAAAGACGCGGCCGCACCACGCGCTCGTTGCCGCCGATGATGTGTTTCGGATCGGACGTCTCGATATTGGAGACGATCAGGAAGCGTGAACGCAGCTTGCCTTGCTTGTCGGTCAGCGCGAAATATTTCTGGTTGGTCTGCATCGTCAGGATCAGGCATTCCTGCGGCACGGCGAGGAATTCGTCCTCAAAGCGGCATTCGTAGACCACGGGCCATTCGACGAGCGCATTGACTTCGTCGAGCAACGCTTCCGGCATCAGGGCTTGGTCGCCGCCAGCTTTGGCGAGCAGGCCAGTACGGATTTTTTCCTTACGCTCAATCACGCCCGGGATGACCTTGCCCTGCGATTCAAGTTGGGTTGCATAGCTGTCCGCGCTGTCGACAGTAACTTCGCCTTTCGACAGGAAGCGGTGACCGAGCGTGGTGCGGCCTGCTTCGAGGCCGAGGGCCGACACGGGGATTACGTCCTTGCCATGCAGTGCGATTAGCTTGTGGGCGGGACGCACGAAAGCTACCGTGGAGCCGTCGGGGTGCTGGTAGTTCATTACCTTCGGAATCGGCAGCTTGGCGATGGCATCATCGAGCGATGCGGCAAGGCCAGTTTTCAGATCCGACCCGGCAGCGGTGTAATTGTGGAACAGCGTTTCGTTCTTGCCGTCGACGGCTTTTTCGAATTGCGCTACGGGCGGGGCGCCCTCAAAGCCCATTGCCGCCCATTTCTTAATCAGCGCAGGCGTGGCCTTGCCTTCCGCATCCAGGCCGACTGACACTGGCAGCACTTTTTCACGCATTGGCTTGTCTGGCGACTTTGCGCGCGCATTCGTGATCGATACTGCCAAACGGCGCGGCGTCGCATAGGATGTGACAAGCGAATCGGCTTCAAGGAAGTCACGCGACTTCAGTCCGCTTACGATACCGGCGGCAAACGCATCGCCTAGCTTGGCCAGCGCCTTCGGTGGCAGTTCTTCGGTCAGCAGTTCGACGAGTAGTGTTTGGTTCATGTTTTGCCCGTGCTTCTTCCGTCTTTTCCCTCCCTTTCAAGGGGAGGGCCGGAATGGGGATGGGGTGCCAGACTGATGTGGAAACCCATCCCTATCCTAACCTTCTCCTTGAAGGGGAAGGAACCTAGTGGTGATTGTTTAATGATTGGTCGTTCTCAAGCCGCCTTGCGCACATCCCCGCACATCGGAAAGCCGAGTTTCTCGCGCGATTCGTAATATGCCTGAGCCACCGAACGGGAGAGGTTGCGGATGCGTCCGATATAAGCCGCGCGCTCGGTCACTGAGATCGCGCCGCGCGCATCCAGCAGGTTGAACGTATGCGCCGCCTTCAGGATCATCTCGTACGCCGGCAGCGCGAGCTGCGCTTC
>JAQSWC010000282.1 GCA_029266815.1 Paucimonas sp. | reverse complement strand
GTAGCCTTGCTTGGCCAGCGATTGGAATTCGAGTTCTGTCATGTGTCTCTCCGGGCCGCTATTGTAGAACGGGAGCGCAACAGCGGGAAATTTTCAAAACGTTGCCGATCGCGCAAGGGCGAAGGGCGGCAGGCGGTTCAGTTTGCCGAGGAGTGCCAGCGTCGCCATAGCCAGGCCCCCAGGGCCGCCGGCAATGTGACATAACGTTTTTGGTCGAGAAACATCTGAATGGATTCAGTTCTGAATGAGGTTGGCTGCGTGTAACAGCGTTTCCACTATACCATCCGACTCAATTTCCTGTACAGGCTGGCCGTGGTTATAACCATACGGAACGGTCAGCACCCGGCAGCCGGCGGCACGCGCGGCCTCGGCATCGTTGGATGAATCGCCGATGGCGACAGTCTGTTCTGGACTGGCGTCCAAGGCTTCGCAAGCCTTCTGCATCGGCAGCGGGTGCGGCTTTTTCTTCGACAGGGAATCGCCGCCGTAGACGACTTCGAAATAGCTGGACAGGCCGGTTTTCTTCAGCAAATCCTTGGCCAGCGAATACGGCTTGTTGGTCACGCAGGCCAAACGCAGATCTTTCGCCTTCATTGCCTCAAGACCGTCGATCACGCCCGGGTACAGCGTCGCGAATTCGCCGTTGGTACGCGCATAATGCCGAAGATAGGCAGTATGAGCTCCCTCGAAACGAGCCGAGATGGCGTCGGCATCTAGGTCGATCGCGAGCACCTTGCGCACCAGCGCTTCGGTGCCCTTGCCGATGGAGTCGCGCACGAACCCGGCATCCGCCGGCGCAAGGCCAAGATCCGCGCGCATGTGATTGATGGCAGCGTGAATATCAGCGGCGGTATCCAGCAGGGTGCCGTCGAGATCGATGATGACCGCCTTGATGTGTTCAAGCATGAGATGGTGGGACAATCCGTGGATTTTCAAGGAGAGTCAGGCCTTGGCGAGTTCATTTCGCATGGCGTCGATGATTGCCTTGTAGTCCGGCTTGCCGAAGATCGCCGAACCGGCGACGAAGGTGTCCGCGCCCGCCTTAGCCACTTCTGCGATATTCTCCACCTTGATGCCGCCGTCCACTTCCAGCATGATGTCGCGCCCGGATGCATCGATGCGCTGGCGCACCGCAGCGATCTTTTTCAGCGCCTCGCGAATGAAGGATTGTCCGCCGAAGCCCGGATTTACCGACATCAGCAGGATGATGTCGAGCTTGTCCATCACGTGGTCGAGGTAATGCAGCGGTGTTGCCGGATTGAATACCAGCCCGGCCTTGCAGCCGTTGTCGCGGATGAGCTGCAATGTACGGTCGATATGCTCGGACGCTTCAGGATGGAAGGTGATGATGTTGGCGCCGGCCTGCGCAAAGTCAGGAATGATGCGATCGACCGGCTTTACCATCAGGTGCACATCGATCGGCGCCTGCACGTGCGGGCGGATCGCCTGGCAAACCAGGGGGCCGATCGTGAGGTTCGGCACGTAATGGTTGTCCATGACATCGAAATGGATGATGTCGGCGCCCGCGGCGACCACGTTGCGCACTTCTTCACCCAGACGGGCGAAATCGGCGGATAAAATGCTGGGAGCGATACGGAAAGTGGGCATTTTGGTTTGAAGGGAAACGCTTGCGATGGGATCGGTATTTTAACCTGCGCACAGCGGGCGTAATATTGCGCGCATGAGATGCGAGGGACTCCGCACTATGCCTCGCTAAAACAAGAGGGAAATCGATGGCAGCCTATGAACTCACCGTGTCGGTAAAGACGCAATACCTGCCGGACCAGTCGGATGCGGGCCGCTTGCAGTATGCGTTTGCCTACACCATCAACATCCGCAACACGGGGACGGTTGCGGCACAACTGATTTCCCGGCATTGGGTTATCACCGACGCGAGCAACCGCACCGAAGAAGTCAAAGGCCTGGGGGTGGTGGGGCACCAGCCCTTGCTCAAGCCGGGCGAGCAATTCGAATACACCAGCGGTGCAACGCTGAGGACGCCGCAGGGCTCGATGGCAGGCACGTATCTCTGTATTGCAGAGGACGGCAATCAGTTCGAGGTGCCGATACCCGAATTCGTGCTGTCGATGCCGCGCACCCTGCACTAGTTGCGGTGGTTGCTGTCCGTATCGTCTGTGCCGGCATCCTCGTTGCGGCCATGGAACATGGTCCACCAAACGATGAAAACCAGCAGAAAAAGCGCGAATCCCGCTTCCAGCATAATCAGCCACATGATGTATTTCCATGAAATTCAGATCGCCTAGTTTACTTCCAATCCTGTTGACTGCCCTTTTGGGGCTATCGGCCTGCGTGTCGCCGCCCGTCACTGAAAAGCTGCCCACGCCTCCCGTCGTTACTCCCCCGGTAGTGCAGCCTCCCAAGGCTGCCGAGCCCTTGCAGCCCGTCAGCTTTTCGGCCCTCCCTGGTTGGGGTGTGGACGATCTGCGCGAAGCGTGGCCGGCTTTCGTGACCTCGTGCAGCGTGCTGGGCAAAAAGCCGGAATGGCTGGAGGCCTGCACGGCAGCGTCGCTCGTGACTGCCAATGACAGCGCATCGATCCGCTCTTTCTTTGAAAATTTTTTCCAGCCGTACAAGGTGGTGAATCCGGACGGAGCGGAAACGGGGCTCGTCACCGGCTACTATGAACCTCTCCTCAGAGGTGCACGCAAACGCGGCGGGCCTTATCAGACGGCGCTTTATTCCGTGCCGGATGATTTGCTGACCATCGATATCTCATCTCTCTATCCCGACCTCAAAAACCTGCGCCTGCGCGGAAGGGTGGTAGGCAGGAAAGTCGTGCCGTATTTCAGCCGGGCGGAGCTGGAGCAGTCCGGCGTATTGGCCGGTAAGGAATTGGTCTGGGTCGATGATGCGATAGAAGCGTTTTTCCTCCAGGTTCAAGGTTCCGGCCGGGTGCAGTTGGCAGACTCCGGTGAAACGGTGCGCCTCGCCTACGCGGAGCAGAACGGCCATCCCTACAGGTCAATCGGACGCTATCTGGTCGATAAGGGCGAGATGACGCTGGACCAGGCTTCGGCGCAGACCATCAGGACCTGGTATCTCGCCAACCCGATGCGCCGCGAGGAACTACTGAATGCCAATCCCAGCTATGTGTTTTTCAAGGAAGAGAAAATCGTTAATCCTTCCATTGGACCAAAGGGGGCGCTGGGCGTACCTTTGACTCCTCTGCGATCGATTGCCGTGGATCCGCAATATATCCCGTTGGGAGCGCCGGTGTATTTGTCCACTACCTATCCGAGCAAGGATATTCCCTTGCAGCGACTGATGATGGCGCAGGATACGGGCGGGGCAATACGCAATCCGGTAAGAGCTGACTTCTTCTGGGGTTTCGGTGCAGAAGCCGGAGATCGTGCAGGCAAAATGAAGCAGCGAGGCTCGCTTTGGGTACTGCTGCCAAAGCCGCTACTGATTGCGCCGGCCAAACCGTGAAGCTGCGCTTCACTGTCCGAATGTCGTCATTCCTGATGCGCTGATCCTGCGGGGATATTGCTCACTGCAGCATGGCAGCTTGGGGCATGGTCTGTTTATTATGCAGATGCACTAGGTCGTTCATCTGCATCGAGGCGGCCAAGGCCATGTCCATGGTGGAGATATGGAACGCGAACCACTGGGGTAGAAGTGTTTCAACCGTCTCACGCCCGGTTGCCAGGTCGCCGTCGAGCACGCGCGAATGGACATGGTG
>JAQSWC010000281.1 GCA_029266815.1 Paucimonas sp. | reverse complement strand
TTGAAGCCGGATGCATACAGCCTGCGTCCGACGATATGCCCATCGCGACCGAAACCGGAGAGTATCACACGGGCTACTTCGCGCTTGATATCGTCAGGAGGCGGCACGGTCCGCGCATGCAACCTCTGCGCAAGCCGCTCGCCGACAAACACGGACAGCGGTGTCAATGCCATGGACATCGCCACGATCAGCGGCAATATATGGTTCCAGGGTTCGGGTATCAGCGCGTTTCCGTTCGCGACGGCGAAAAGCACAAAGGCAAATTCGCTTCCTTGCGCAAGCACGCCGGCAAACGGCCAGCGCTGGACCGTGGAAACAGGTATCAGACGGGCCATGGCGCCCAGAAGCCCCATCTTCAAGAGCATATAGCCCACTGTAAGCGCGATCATTTTCAGAGGGGCTTCCGCCAGCAAGCCGAGATTCATCGACATGCCAACCGAAGTGAAGAACAGCCCGAGAAGCAGGCCTTTGAACGGTTCCAGATCGGCCTCCAGTGCCTTCCGGTATTCAGAACGGGCAAGCAATACGCCAGCGAGAAAGGCACCCAGTCCCATCGAGAGATGGGCCAGCGCCATCATCTGCGCAATGCCCAGCACCAGCAGGAGCGCAAAGGCGGTGAAGATTTCACGTATGCCGGTCTTCGCAATCAGCCGCAGTGCGGGATGCATCAGGAAGCGACCAATCACGACGACAAGAATCAGCGCGCCAAGTGCAAACATGCCGTTGAAATCCGCACCGTCATGCGCAGCCCCGAGGAGCGGCACAACCACGAGGAGGGGAATCGCGGCCATGTCCTGGAAGAGGAGGATGGCGAACGCCGATTTTCCCGCCGGCGTGTTGTCCAGATTCTTTTCCTGCATGCTTTGCATGGCAATCGCCGTTGACGACAGGGCAAGCGTCAACCCGGCCACGGCGGCGGCAGGCCACGGCAGGCCAAGCAATGCAGCAACGCCGGCCAGAACCGCGCCGCACACTGCCATCTGCAGTATTCCGCCGCCAAACACCGTGCGTCGCATGGCCATCAGCTTGTTCGGCTGAAGCTCCAGCCCGATCAGAAACAACATGAGCACGACACCGATCTCCGCCACATGGCCGATGACCTCGACATTACGGATGAGCTGCAACCCCCAAGGGCCGATCACGCATCCGCCGATCAAATAACCAAGTACGGAGCCCAGACCGAAGCGCTGTGCC
Source organism: Paucimonas sp. (assembly GCA_029266815.1). GTDB lineage: Bacteria > Pseudomonadota > Gammaproteobacteria > Burkholderiales > Burkholderiaceae_D > JAQSWC01. Next base: position 2,511 of record JAQSWC010000281.1, on the reverse strand, counting down.
AGGGGCACGAGCAACACGGCGGTGATTAGGAAGACAATGGGAGTGAAAAGCAGGTCATGCATAGACGTCCGTCGTTCGGTAAATTTGACAGGCGATTACTCTAACAGGCCGTGGCGCTGCACATCCTCGTCGAACCGTTCCCATGATCATGGGATTTCAACCAAGGAAGCCGAAGGCACAATGCGGCATCGGTTTTCAACGCGCTTCGTGGGATGCTTATGCAAAATATCTGTCCGCAATCCATCGAACATCGCCGCAGCCTGGCCAAGGCGATGCGAGAGGCCGGCGCCCCATTCGAGCTGATCGCTGAAGTGCTGCGGAACTCGGCAGGCAACGAGCTCTCCGCAGACAACCACCGCGAATCCCATTTCGTATCATGCGATCCTTCGAACGCCCAGCCTCTGAGTTCTCCGAAATAGACGTAGCGCCTGGTCCCCATCCCTTCGAAATAGCCGGTTATCCTGCACTGCGCGGCAACCCAGTCGCCTTTCTGTTTCATGCATCCGGTAATTGACACAAGGCTATGCTTCCATAAGACTTGCATTTTCCCTTTTCGCTCGACCCATCAGTAAGGAACCACCATGCCGCTATCAAGATACGCTCCTCTAGCCCTGCTGTTATCCGCTCCCCTGCTCAGTGCCCATGCCGAATCCAACAAGATCGCCGCGCAGTACTGGGTTGACGTCTCGACGATGAGCATGTCGATTCCGGGCATGCCTGACCAGGGTGGCGGAATGCTGGGCGGATTGCTCGGCAACGCAATGGGCAATGCCATGGGCGGTATGCAGGGCAAGACGGTGAATACCGAACTGTGGGTGCGCGCCAAACCCTCGGGCACTGAGGGCACGCACCTCATCCCAAACACCATGAACATGGGCTCATCGCTTCTGCTTTTGCCGATCAAGCCGGTGCAGGCACAGGGCTCGACGCCTACGGAAAAGAGTGACGGCACCTATGAAAAGCCGAAAGGCCGGATCCTGATGTACTGGGGCTGCAGTGAGGAAATCCGGAAAGGCCAGCCCAGGATTCTGGACTTCTCGTCACCCAACTATGCCGACTATGCGAAGTTCTTCGCCAGCCGCGGCGGCAAGCAAAGCAAGGGCGTGCAAGGCAAGCCCGGAGATTCTGTATGGCCCAATGAGCGCGACAACAAGCGCGTGCCCGACAATGCCTCGCTGCAGGGACAGCACGCCGTAACCGGCGACGGCGTGCCCTCTACACTGAAGTTCCAGGTGGATGCTGCCTATGATTTTCTGCCGAAGGTGAAACTCAGCACCAAGGGCGACCCGCAGAACAGTATCGGCCTCAGCTGGAACGTCATGGACCATGCGAAGGGCTATTTCCTGCAGGCGCAAGGCGCGGCCAGGGGCAGCGACGGCAGCTCCGACATCATCATGTGGAACTCCAGCGAGGCGCCGGAAGGCGGCTGGTCGCTGATGGATTACCAGACGCCGTCCCAGGTCGCCAGGCTGCAGCAGCAGAAGGTGGTGCTGCCGGCAACGGCATCAACCTGCCATATTCCCAAGGGCATTTTTGCGAAAGCAGAAGGCGGCATGGTCAACATGATTGCATATGGACCGGAACTCAATGCCTCTTACCCGGCACGGCCGGAGAAAGCGCCCAAGGACTGGCAGCCCGACTGGACAGCACGCGTCCGCGTCAAATCGACAGGGATGACCATGCTAGGCATGTCCGGCTCTTCCGCCTCTTCCGATATGGCTGATGAAGAAGAGCGCCCGGCGCGCCGGCGCGCCCGGCAGGAAGAAACGTCCTCCGACGAGGATCAGGGCATACCGGCCCCGGTGAAGATCTTCAAGGGATTGTTCGGCGGCTGACCCTGACGCCGAAAGCGCACATACCGAAGCGCCGGTGTATGACAGATACACCGGCGTTTTTCGTTAACGGGCGCTCAGGCCCGTGCGCCGCTGATGTAGTACTCGAGCTGGCGTATCGTGAACTGCTGCTCGGAAATGATGTCCTTCACCAGGTCGCCGATCGAGATGATGCCGATCAGGCTGCCATCCTTCATCACCGGCAGATGACGGAAACGGTTTTCGGTCATCAGGGCCATGCATTCTTCATTGGTCTGAGAGGGATGCACGGTCATCACGGGCGACGTCATGATTTCACTTACTGTAGTCGTATCGGATGCGCGCCCCTTGAGCACGATCTTTCGCGCATAGTCGCGTTCACTGACGATGCCGATGATGCGGCCTGCATCCACCACCAGCAACGCTCCCACGTCGTGTTCCGCCATCTGCTTGATGGCGTCGAGCACGGTGGCGTAGGGTGAAATCACATGGACGGTCGCGTCGTCCTTCGCTTGCAAAATATGTGCAACGGTTTGCATGATGTTCTCCGTAGTGACGCTTTCATCATCTTGCGCGCTTTTGTCATGATATTGATAAAAATCAAACATTCAAGGCAAATATAATCCCGGTTGCGAAAAGCCCCGGACTTTCGACCGGGGCTTCATGCGGACGCGCGCTAACTTGTTCTACCTGATCGAAC
>JAQSWC010000280.1 GCA_029266815.1 Paucimonas sp. | reverse complement strand
CTGCTCGGTCATTTCCTCCATGCCGGGCGGGGCCATGATCTCCATCTGCGGAGCGGCTTCGGCCAGATCGACTTCGATCTCGCGGTCGTCCAGCGCACCTTCACGCAGGCGCTTGCGAAAGGTCTGGCGCGTATTGCTGCTGCCCTGATCGGCGTCTTCTGCGCTCGGCGAGGAAGTGAAGCCGAAATCGCGTGGCGGCGGCACAAGGATGTCCAGCACGCGGTCTTCGGCGGCATCGCTTGCACGCAGCCTGACCTTTTGCATTTCCGCTTCGCGCGTCTGCTTGATGCCGATGTCGATCAGATCGCGGATGATGGTATCGACATCCCGCCCGACATAACCCACCTCGGTGAACTTGGTGGCCTCCACCTTGATGAAGGGCGCATCGGCAAGCTTGGCTAGCCGGCGCGCGATCTCCGTCTTGCCCACGCCGGTAGGGCCGATCATCAGGATGTTCTTGGGCGTGATCTCGTGACGCAGCGGCTCGGGCACTTGTTGCCGTCGCCAGCGGTTGCGCAGCGCGATGGCCACCGCGCGCTTGGCGCGCGACTGGCCGACAACGTGTTTGTCGAGTTCGGAAACGATCTCTCTGGGAGTCATGTTCATGGCGGATTTTGCTGGGTGAAAGGGGCTACTCGCGGAATTATTCCAGCGTCTCGATCGTATGCGACAGATTGGTGTAGATGCACAATTCGCCGGCAATCGTCAGCGATTTTTGTACGATTTCTACGGGCGTGAAGTCCGTATTCTCGAACAAGGCCTTGGCAGCTGATTGCGCATACACGCCGCCCGAACCAATAGCACCTATTCCTTGTTCCGGCTCCAGTACGTCGCCATTGCCCGTGATGATCAGGGTGGCGTCCTTGTCTGCCACCAGCAGCATGGCTTCGAGACGCCTGAGGATGCGATCCGTGCGCCAGTCCTTGGCAAGCTCTACTGATGAACGCATCAGATGGCCCTGATGCTTTTCGAGCTTGCCTTCAAAACGTTCCAGCAGAGTGAACGCATCGGCCGTGCCGCCGGCGAATCCGGCCAGCACCTTGCCCTGATAAAGTGTGCGCACCTTGCGTGCCGTGCCTTTCATGACGACGTTGCCCAAGGTGACCTGGCCGTCGCCGCCTAATGCAACTTGGGTGCCGCGCCTGACCGACAGGATCGTGGTGCCGTGAAATTGTTCCATGCTTGCCTCGAAGGAGATGTGCTTGTATTGAGTCGTGCGGAACCTGTAGGTTTCCGCGTAAAGCAGAACACTAGAATATGGGTGTTTTGTGGAATTGCAAGACAGCGGCCGAGCCGTGTTGGGGTGAACCTGTCAGCTCTTGCGCAACTCGATACGGAACATGTCGTGCATGCCCATGGTCTGCATCAGCGCCGCCACAAGGTAATTGACGTGATGGAATTCAATCGCGGCTCCCTTGCCGGCAATAGGCGCGAGACCGGTCATTAGTTGGCCGGCCGAGCTGAAATCAATGCGGGTGAGACGAGAGCAATCCAGTACGGCGATCGGATGCTCGGACGCATACACGGCAATGGAGGAGACCAGCTGATCGGTCTTGCCCTCGACGACGGCAGGCATCATGAAGTTTTCGCCGGCCGGCTCTTCGTCCAGCTTCTCGTCCAGAGCGGTCGTCACCTTGTTCTTCGGCGGCACGAATGGCGGCGGTGAGACCTCGAACGTGACGCAATAATCGATGCTGGCTTCTTCGAGGTGCCTCGGTCTCGGCGCGGCGGCCGACTTCAAGAATGGAACGAATCTTGGCTACCAGTTCCAGCGCTCCCACGAGGATCAGGTCATTGCCGGACTTCTGCAATTTTTTCAGGACGCTCATCAGGATGCCGCAGCCGATGGGATCGACTTCCGTCACCTTGGCAAATTCCAGGCGCAGCACCGGACTCTTTGCCGCGAGGTTTTGCGCGCGCTCCAGCTGCTTGACGATGCTGCCGTCGAGTTTACCGGAGAACGGCACGATGGGCGCCGTTTTGGTGGATGCAGGAGCAGCATTGGTTTGAGTATCCGTTGCTGCACCGCCTGTCCAGGAAGGCGGCGACGTTTCAAACTTGCTGGCGAAATCGATGGACAAGCGGTCGAAATCCGCCTGCCGGCCGGTGATCTGGTACAGGTCGAACAGCATTCGCCACGCTGTTAGCGCGGCCGCGCCCAGGCTATCGTCATGAATGGCGGCTTGCAGTGCATGTTCCGCCATGTCAACCTGATCATTTGCGAACAGGATTGCCGCTTCCTCGATCACGGGCGCGCTTTCAGAGTGCGCAATGGCAGCATGGCCGTGGCCATGGGTCACTGTATCGCCATGCAGCGTGGACGTGCCCAAGGTTGCGGTCGTGGTATCGCCTGACAGCGCCGAAGACTCGTTTTTCTTCGGCATGGTTACTGGCTTGGCGTCGGACGGCACCGGGCGAGGTGGCGTAGTGATCGGACCGGGAATGGTGGAATTGGCGGCGGTGTCGCGTATCGCTTTCGAAAACTCGGACGACATCTCGGATTCGATAGCATCGATTTTTCGCGCCGTTGCCTGGGCGGCCTGACGTTGAGCCGAAGACGCGCGCGCGGAATCCGCTTCGCGACTTGGGCCCTTATCGGGCTTTTTAACGGTAGGGCTTTTTTCGGCGGAAGGGGAAGGCTTATCCTTCTTGCCGAAGAGCGAAAAAATCACGACTTTAATCCTGATAAATTTATTGTTGAGGCCCGGGGGCGAGCACCAAGGTCCACTGCCAAATATTCGTGTCTGTGAGGCCGTCATTCAGAACCAAGGCCGCCGTATCTTAATGGAAATATGCGGGGAGCAGGCTTGAGCAAGCGCAAACGCCTTGCCCGGGCGAGGCGTGTCAATAAAAAGGGCGCCCCTTTGAACGCCCTTCTGTGCCTGCCGTACTACCGACTTTAGTCGCCGTAAAGCTTCTGCTTAAGTTCGCGGCGCTGCTGCGCTTCCAGCGACAAGGTCGCAGTCGGTCGCGCAAGCAGGCGGGGAATGCCGATGGGTTCACCGGTTTCTTCACACCAGCCGTAATCGCCGGCATCAATTGATGCCAATGACTGCTGCACCTTCTTCAGCAGCTTGCGCTCGCGGTCACGAGTGCGCAGCTCTAGGGCATGCTCTTCCTCGATGGTCGCCCGGTCTGCGGGATCCGGTACCAGAACGGTTTCGCGCAGATGTTCGGTGGTTTCATCCGCGTTCTTCAACAGTTCCTTTTCCAGCGCTTGCAAACGCGCCTTGAAGAAGGCGAGTTGAGCCTCGTTCATATAATACTGTTCGTCCATGGCGAGAATTTCTTCTTCCGTCAGGAGCCTGCCTACAGGCGCTTTGAACGGCGCCGCTTTTGCTGTTTTGGTTGCCACTTCACTTACCTTGGAAACTTCGGATTTTTGAATTGTATCGACAAACACTTTGCCGGAATTGCTTGGTGTCATATCGGACACCGGTTGCACTGCCGGCCGGGTTTTCTCTACTGCGGGTTTGACAGGCTCAGGCGCCGCTTTTTTCGGCGCTTCGGCAACGGTCTTTTTCACTGCTGGCTTTACCGGGGCTGCCTTCTTTGCCGCCGGTGCGCTGGCTTTCTTTGCGGTGCTTATAGCCGGCTTCGGCGCCGGTTTTTTCACTGCCGGAGATGCTGTTTTCTTCCCAGCGGCTTTTACTGCCGTCTTTGCAGCCGCTTTCTTGGCGGGTGCCACTGGCTTCTTGACTGCCTTCGAGGCAGGTTTTGACGCCGACTTGGCGATTTTGGTTTTTGCGGCTACGGTTTTTTTCGCGGATTTCTTAGCGGTCGCGTTCATGATGCCTCACCTTGGTGAACTGCCTGTCCTGCCACTCTCCTAAGCGCATAGCGAGTTGCCTTGCGCCGCTTATGTGAAACCGGCGCTTCTCTTGCGCGCCTTGCATCAATTTAAAGGCATATTGCCCTGAAGTACAACTCCTGCCTTGAAAAACGCGCTAGTTTAACCCAAACACTGTTCCAATCCGCGCACAAATATGTCCTTCGGCAGGTTTTTGCCGATGAATACCATTTTGCTACCACGTGTTTCGCCTTCTGCCCATTTCGGGCCGATGTCGGTGCCCATGATCTGGTGCACGCCCTGGAAAACCACTTTACGTTCGGCACCTTTCATCCACAGTACCCCCTTGTAGCGCAGCATGCGCGGACCGTAGACCTGCACCAGGCCACCCAGAAATTCGTCGAGTCTGGCTACTTCGAAGGGACGATCGCTCCTGAAGACGAACGCTGCAATGTCGTCGGTGTGGTGTGAATGATGATGGTCATGCGAATGATCATGCCCGCAATGCTCGTGGCATTCATGGTCGTGATGACGATGCTCTTCTTCGACCTTCAGAAAATCGGGATCGATATCAAGCTTGTCGTTCAGGTTGAAGCCTTTCAGGTCCAGCACTTCGCCGATGGCGATTTTGCCGAAGTCCGCTTTCACGATCGCGGCGCGCGGATTAATGTGCTTTAGCCTTCCAAGCAGCTTCCTGATGTGCTCTTCATCGACCAGGTCGGTCTTTGATAGCAGCAGCTTGTCCGCAAAGCCTGCCTGCCGCTGTGCTTCCTCATGTTCGTCAAGCTGCTGCATCGCATGCTTGGCATCGACCACGGTGACCACGGCATCCAGCATGTAGCGCGCGCCGACCGCTTCATCGACGAAGAAAGTCTGTGCAACCGGGCCGGGGTTAGCAACGCCGGTGGTTTCAATGATCACGCGGTCGAACTGCAATTCGCCAGCATCGCGCTTGTCGGCGAGTGAGGACAGCGCGACGATCAAATCGCCGCGCACGGTGCAGCAGATGCAGCCGTTGTTCATCTCAATGATCTGTTCACGGCTGTCCTGGAGCAGGATGTCGTTGTCGATGCTCTCTTCGCCGAACTCGTTCTCGATGACGGCTATGCGGTAGCCATGCGGCTCTTTCAGTATGCGGTTCAGCAGCGTGGTTTTCCCTGCGCCGAGAAAGCCGGTCAGGATGGTAGCGGGAATCAGCGCCATGGCCTCAATACTCCTTTGTGAGCGGCAGATTATGCCTTCAGCTTACATCTTCTGCAGCATCAGTCCCTTCAGGTATTCACCTTCCGGAAAGCTGGTCGTCATGGGATGGTCGATGCCGGCCGACAGACGCTTCAGGATGCGCGCATCAACGCCAGCGTCCGTCGCGGCGCCCGCCACGATCTTCTGGAACAGGTCGGCATCGATCGCACCAGAACAGGAATAGGTGAAGAGCAGGCCGTTTTCGCGCAGCAGCCGCAAGCCGAGCATGTTGATGTCCTTGTAGGCGCGCGCGGCGCGGTCGACGTGCTCGGACGACGCGGCGAACTTGGGTGGATCGAGCACGATCAGGTCGAATAGCTTTCCCTCGGCGCGCAGAGTGCGCAGTGTCTTGAAGACATCGTCATCGCGCCATTCGGCCTTCGCTGCATCAAAGCCGTTCAGCTCGACATTGCGGCGGGCCACTGTCAGCGCCTCGCCCGAAGAGTCGATCGAGATGACATTCTTGGCGCCGCCCGTCAGCGCGGCCAGCGAAAAGCCGCCGGTATAGCAGAAACAGTTCAAAACTTCACGGCCGGAGGCATGTTCCATCACCAGGCGGCGGTTGTCCCGCTGGTCGATGTAAAAGCCGGTCTTGTGGCCTTTCTGGACATCGACCGCATAGCGCACGCCGTTTTCCTCTGCCGGCGTTTCCGTGCCCGGCATGTCGCCCGCCAGAACACCGGTCACCAGCGGCAAACCTTCGCGCTCCCTTACGGCGGCATCGGACCGTTCATACACATTCGCGCAACCGGTTTCCGCAATCAGTGCCTGCACGATGGCGCTCTTCCACAATTCAACGCCGGCCGACTGAAACTGGCATACCAGCCAGCCGGCACGGCCGCCGTACCAGTCGACCACCAGCCCCGGCAGCCCGTCTGCCTCGGCAAAAATAAGCCTGATGGCATCGGTGTCTTTGACATTGGTTGCGCGGTAGGCCACAGCCTTTTGTACACGACGCTTGATCAGTGCATGGTCGACGGGTTCGCTCTCGTTGAAGGTCCATACCCGCGCACGGATCTGCGATTGCGGGCTATAGGCTGCACGCGCAAGGAACTGGCCGGCGTGGGATTGCACTACAGCCGTCGCGCCGGACTTGGTCTTTTCCTCCGGCTTTCCTTCGATTCGATGAATCGATGAGGAATACACCCAGGGATGGCGGCGCAGCAGACTTTTTTCCTTGCCGGCTTTGAGAATGATGGTCAGCATGTGTATTCAACAGTATGTAAAAGGTGGGCCGCTTATTTTTTCTTTGCTCTTGGATGCGCGGCATCGTATACCTGGGCCAATCGCTGGAAATCCAGTGACGTGTAGATCTGCGTGGCGGTAATCGATGAATGACCGAGCATTTCCTGCACAGCGCGCAGATCCCCGGAAGACTGCAGCACATGCGACGCGAAGGAGTGGCGCAGCATGTGAGG
>JAQSWC010000279.1 GCA_029266815.1 Paucimonas sp. | reverse complement strand
GAGGAAGCCTGGGACATAATACAAAAAGGGTACAAAGCAATCCGCCATTGTACCCTTTTGCCTTACTCCCAAACCCGGTCATTTACCGGGCTGCAGGTTTTGCTATTCGTCCTTGTTGGTGCCCGGTGTGGGGAACGGAAAGGTGCCGAACATGTTCTTGGTCTGGCTCTGCATCTGTTCCTGCATCTGGATGAAGAGATTCTTGCTCTGCTCGATGTAGTTGCTCATCATTCCCTGCATCATCGGACCTTGAACGTTCATGAACTGGGTCCACATCTCGGGGCTAAATGGCTTGCCTTCGTAGAAGTCCTTGGAACCCTCGGCCAGCTTGTTCTGGATATCGATGAAAGCCTGAATGTTCTTTTCCAGGTAAGAACCCATCATGCCCTGCATGGCATGACCGTAGTAGCGGATGATCTGGGACAGCGCATTACTGGAAAACATGGGCGAGCCGTTCGCTTCTTCCTCAAGGATGATCTGCAGAAGAATACTGCGTGTGAGGTCTTCATCGCTCTTGGCGTCAACCACCAAAAATTCCTCGTTGGCGAGGACAAGCTGCTTCACGTCCGCGAGCGTGATGTAGGAACTGGTTTGGGTATCGTACAAGCGGCGATTGGGATACTTCTTGATCAGCCGTTCCGAACTCTTCTTTGTGCTCATATGACCATCCTTGCGTGCGTCTCCAGGTGGGAAGCCGCTTGAGCGGCGCCTCGATCGTTTTGCGGACCCATTATAGTGCGAAAAGGCTGCATGCCCGCCAATTCCGGATTCCCGCGCTTTCTACTCCGATTTTTCCTTCACGTAGCGGCCGGGCGCCGGTTCGATTGCCTTGAAGACGGCGCTACCGGGCTTACGCGGCGCGGCCACTTTTTTGCCGGCATGTGAAGCAAGGAACCCGGACCATTCAGTCCACCAGCTCCCGGGATGTTCTACTGCCTTGTCCAGCCACTGCTCCGCGTCTGCAGCGAGCTTGTCGTTGGTCCAAAAGCTGCGTTTCTTTTTCGCGGGCGGGTTGATCACGCCGGCGATATGGCCGGAAGCACCCAGCACGAAATGGTTCTGCGCAGGCTTTTTCGGGTTGAGCAGCTTTACCGAAGCGTAGGCGGACTGCCAAGGCACGATGTGATCCTCGCGCGACGCATAGACGAACGCCGGCGCATTGATCTTGCCGAGGTCTACCTTTTCGCCGGCAACAATAAGCTTGCCTGGCTCTTTCAGGTTATTTTCGAGGTAGGTATTGCGCAGGTACCAGCAGAACATCGGGCCTGGAAGATTGGTGGCATCGGCATTCCAGTACAGCAGGTCGAACGGCGGCGGAGTCTCGCCCTTCAGGTAGTTCGATCCAACGTAGTTCCACACCAGGTCGTTTGGCCTGAGGCTTGAGAAAGTAGACGTGAACTCGCGTCCCGGCATGACGCCCGCCTTGCCCATGGACTGTTCGCGCATCGAAACCTGCATTTCGTCGACGAAGACATCGATGACGCCCGTGTCAGAAAAATCCAGGAAAGCTGTCAGCAGGGTCAGGCTGGCCACCGGATTTTCTCCGCGTGCGGCGAGTACTGCCAGCGCGGTTGCCAGCAGCGTGCCGCCGATACAGAAGCCGAGCGCATTGATCTTTTCCTGCTTTGAAATCTTCTGAACGATCTGGATCGCATTCATCACTGCGTCCTCTACATAATCGTCCCACCGCGTTTCCGCTAGCGATTCGTCGGCGTTTCGCCAGGAAATCAGGAATACGGTATGGCCTTCTTCGACTGCGTAACGTACGAGGGAATTGGCCGGCTGCAGGTCAAGGATATAGAACTTGTTGATGCAGGGCGGAACGATCAACAACGGCCGCTCATATACCGATTGGGTAAGCGGCTTGTACTGTATGAGCTGGAACAGCGAATTCTCGTAGATAACCGCGCCTTCAGTTGTGGCAACGTTCTTGCCCACTTCAAACGCGTGCTCGTCGGTATGCGTGATCCGCCCCTTGCGGATGTCTTCAAGCATGTGGGCAATGCCGTTGGTGATGCTTTCACCGTTGGTATCGAGAATCTTCTTTTGCGCCTCTGGATTGGTAGCGAGAAAATTCGCCGGTGACATGGCATCGATCATCTGCTCCACGGCGAAGCGGATGCGTTGCTTGGCTTTGGGTTTAGCGCTAACCGCGTCCGCCATCGAGGTAAGAAAACGCGCGTTCAGCAAATACATGGCAGCGTTATAAGCATGCAAAGGATGGTCGTGCCAGGCAGGTGCCGAAAAACGCCGGTCCTTGATTTCCGGAATGTTTCCACTGGCAAACGCCTGCCACAGCCTGGTTGATTCTTCCAAATAATCATTCTGCAACTTGCTCATGGTGGCGGGATCGATCATTGCACCCATGTCCGCTGCCTGTTTAGCCGCCGCGCCGAAATCCATCGGGCTCTGTTGCATGAACGCAGACCACTGTTGAGGATTGGCAAGCTGCGTCATCCATTGGGGATAGTTGATTTGCTGATGAGTCGTGTTCATACTCTGGCTTCGAATTTAATCGCACATGGTGCGGCTGAAAAAATGCTGATCGTTGCAATTGGGTGGATTTACGTGGTGCTGATGATGTCCATTACGGAACATTCAGTCATTGCCGGTATCATGACTTTCCTGCTTTACGGGGTGCTCCCGCTAGGCGTCATTCTATACGTAATGAATGCACCTCGACGCAAGCGCCGCCGCCGTGAAGAGCTGGAACGTAAACTCCAGCAGATGCAGCCGGCGGAACCTCAGACAGGGCAAGACTAGGCCATCCATATAAGGCTCGCCATGCGGCCAGTAACCTTGTCGCGCCTGAAGGAATAGAAACGCGGGTCGGCCACTGTGCACCATTGCCCTCCATGCACCTTGGTCACGCCAAGTTTGGCGAGACGCCGCCGGGCGAGCTGGTAGATATCCGCATAAAATTTTCCTTCGCGGCCGACACATGCAACGAAAGCGGCCTTGCTACTCGCATCACATGCCGTAAACGCCTGCACCACATCGCTGCCGACTTCGAATTGCGATGGTCCGATAGCCGGCCCCAGCCATGCGGTGATCTCGCCCACTCCAACATCACGCATCGCGCCAACAGCGGATTCCAGCACCCCGGCAGCAAGCCCCCGCCAGCCGGCATGGGCGGCGCCTACGACCTTCCCTTCGCAGTCGGCCAGCAATACAGGAAGGCAATCGGCAGTCATGATTGCGCAAACTGCACCGGGCGTTGCGGCGATGCTGGCATCGGCTTCAGGCGCGGCCTTTAGATGTGAAGCCGATGCTGTGATGACTGTAGTTCCATGCACCTGGGTCAGCCAGGTCGGCTCCGATGGCAAGAACCGTCGTAAGGATGCGCGGTTGCGTGCCACGTCGGCCGGATCATCACCGACGTGCACCCCCAAGTTCAAGCCGGGATTGCCAAAGCCATCATCATAAGGCGGCTTACTCCAGCCTCCGGCACGGGTTGTGCTCAAAGCCTTGACGTTCGAAGGCAGACCGGGCCAATCAAGGTCGAGCGTGCTCATAGAGAGGAAAGTGCAATGCCCGCGCGTTCAAAAAGATCCAGCATATCGACTGGCAACGGCGCTTCCCATTCGCAAGTTTTACCGGAACGCGGATGCATCAGGCCGAGACGCCTGGCATGCAGGGCCTGGCGGGGAAAGATATTTGCCAGGTGCGCTTTACCGTAGAGCGGGTCGCCGACCAGCGCGAAGCCGAGCGACTGCATATGCACCCG
>JAQSWC010000278.1 GCA_029266815.1 Paucimonas sp. | reverse complement strand
CCTGCTAACGGTGTCAGCTTCACATTCATCCAAGCTGACACCCTTAATCTCGCCGACAATTCAACTGCGAATTGCGATGACTTCCAGGAATTCGGATGCGACATCGGTCGTTCCGTTATCAGCCTGATTGTTGTTGGCCCATAGTCGCTCCAGGTCTGTGCGCAACGCTGCCTGTCCTTCTGGATCAAGCGCGGCGATTGCCCGATTTGTCGGCCCATAGTAGGTGCAAAATAATTCGACCACTTGCGCCGGCGGGAATGGATATCGCATCGGATACATGCGCTTGATGCATTGGATATCGCTTGCACCTGGCGCGAGCCGCTCACGCACCGTTGCTTCATCGCCCCACTTCAGCGGCGACGGCATCAACGGAGATGGAGGGACATGCTTGCCAATGATTTTGAACATTTGCCCGACATGGCCTTCCGGCGTCCAGTTCGCCATCACGATCCGTCCGCCGCGGCGACATACGCGCAACAGTTCACGCGCGACCAGTTCCGGGCGCGGCGCAAACATGGCGCCAATCAAACTGACTACCAGGTCGAACGAACCGTTTTCATACGGCAGGTCTTCGGCATCGCCTTCCTCAAATTTCACCTGCACACTTTCAGCCTGGGCGCGCGTCTGCGCCTGTTCGATCAGATTGGCGGCGATGTCGATGCCAGTGACATCAACGCCCGCATGGGCGGCCGGAATCGCAATTTGTCCGGCGCCGCAAGCCACATCCAGCATGCGGGTGCCCGGTTCAATCGCCAAGCGGCTTAAAAAATCCAAGGCGCCAGGTTCCAGATATTTCGCGAAGTGTCCATAGTCGCCCGACATCCAGGTCGCTTTGAGCTTTGCTTTCAAACTTTCCATTTCTGCATTCATCGTCGTCATGTCAATTTCTCCTTAGGGGCAAATATCGCCCATTCATAAACGCAACCTCAGTACATGGATTGCGATCCCGTTGTTTCACATTTCGGTGTGCTGCACAGGCGAGGCGGGCTGGCGGCGCACATGCAGCTGGAAAATATCCGGCCTGCCGTAGTGGCCGGTGACATCGAGCGTGCGGCGCGAGGGCGCCACGCGCGCGGTGTCGACCTCGGCATACAAAACCCCTTCCTCGCGCCGCATGGGTCCCGCAACGATTTTTCCCTGAGGGTCCACAATCACCGAATCACCGTCGTTGATGCATTCATCTGGATTGGGGAATAGTTGGGTACGGGCCGGGAAGCCGTCAGGAATATCTGTTGCACGCAACAGGGTGCCGCTGCCTATCACCCAGCACCGGCCTTCGAGTGCAATATGGCGCATCGTGCTGATCCAGCCATCACCGGTATCGTAGGTGGGCGCGATATATATTTCGATGCCTTGGTCATAGAGCGCATAACGCGCCAGCGGCATATAGTTTTCCCAGCAGATCAGTGTGCCGATTCTGCCTGCCGAGGTATCAACAGCTCGTAGTCCGCCGGCATCCCCGAACCCGTGCACCATGCGCTCGGGGTTCGTCGGCATCATTTTTCTGTGTCGGTTAATAATCTTGCCGTGCTCGTCAATGATGACCACGCTGTTATAGATGGTCCCGCTGCGACGCTGCCGCTCGCATTCATTAATGCCGCACACGATGGGCACCTGATTGATTTTTGCAGCTTCGCAAAGATCGTCTAGATCGCCGCTCGCAATATCAACCGCATTCAACAGCAAGAGGGTATGCAGCTGCGCCATGATGGCGTTATCCCGGCCGGCAGCGAGGCGCCATATCCAGGACGGATAGCCGGGAATAAACGATTCCGGCAATACGATCAACGACGCACCGGCGGCCGCTGCTTCATTCACTGAATCGACAGCGCGTTTTAGCGTCGCGCCACGATTGAGCAGCACGGGTGGCCGTTGGATAACGGCAACTTTAGTCATGACTGTCTCCTGTAAACGTTGAGTATTCAGACAGCAGCGTGCGCTTTACGTGCAGATAGGTCTAGTTCAGAATCTGAAGTGTTTAAGAATCTGTTCAGGTTCTGAGGAGGCAAGGCGATGGATGACAGTTATGGGCAGTTTTGTACTGTCGCGCGTGGCGCCGAAGCCTTGTGCGAACGCTGGACTCCACTGGTTGTGCGTGAGCTCATGTGCGGCAGCAAACGCTTTAATGATCTGCATCGCGGCGTGCCTCGCATGTCGACCGCTTTGCTCGCGCAGCGGCTGCGCCATCTGGAAGAGATTGGCGTCGTGCAGCGCACCGCCTTCGGAAAGGTGTGGGAATACAGCCTGACTGAAGCCGGTGAAGAATTACGCCCGAGCATTATGGCTCTCGGTCACTGGGGTGCGCGTTGGGTGGGAAGCCGGCTGCGGGATGATCAACTGGACGCCGGACTGTTGATGTGGGACATCCGCCGCTTTGTTCGCCTGGAAGAATTTCCGCCGACCCCGGTTGTAATTTATTTCAAGTTCCGCGACGCGCGCGCCGGCGAGCGCGCCTGGTGGCTGGTGGTCGAGCATGGCGCCGCTGATTTATGCCGCGACGACCCGGGCCGTGAGCTGACATTGATTGTTGATTCTACGGTGCGCGCATTAACTGAAATCTGGTCGGGTGACCGCACGCCGGTCGAAGTTATTCAATCGAAAGAACTGCAGGTGGAAGGGCTGCGCCAGGATGCTGATCATTTATGGCAATGGCTTGGCGCAAGCGCGTTTGCCGGCACACGCGCTGCAAGGGCATTTCCCAGAGCATGAGCCTGATGACGCGACAGGAATGTGAGACGTCGAACAATGGAAGCAATTCAAGGGGTCAGCGTCCGATTCTTCGGAGCGGACCCCTTTAACTCTCAACTGACTCGCAAGCGCCGATTACACCCATGCGTGCCTGTGATCCTTCGCGTATTGCTCGAACGTGATCGGTCTCCTGCCTGTGATTTTTTCCACCGCATCCGTTCTGCGCTCAGCATAGCCCTGTTTCAGATGGTCGAGTATCACGAGCAGGAACTGCGCATAGTCGGGAGCCAGGCCGGCCTGGAGCAGGCCAGCGAGCATGGCTTCGGGTGTGATGTCCTGAAAGCGGATGGGCTTGTCGGTGGCTTTGGCGATCAGTGCAGCAGCTTCATCGTGCGTCAGTGATTCGCCGCCAGTGAGGTCGAAATCCTGGCCGTCGAACTGTGACGTTTCCAGCAATGCGGCTGCCGTCGCACTGATGTCGTGAGCATCGATAAAGCTCGTCCTGGCTTCATGGCCGACCGGCAGGTAGATCGTGTTGTGTTCCAGGATGCCCTTGATCCAGAACGTGTTGAAGTTCTGCATGAACCAGTTGGGGCGAATGATGTTGTAGGGCACGCCGGACTGTTCGAGCCTGAGCTCCGCCTTTCGGAACGGAATGTCGTCGGAGGCATTGACGTTAAGCGCGGTCATCAGCACCACCTTGCCGAGCTTCGCTTCCCTGGCCTTGTCGATCAGCGGATTCAACAATTCATGCGCATTCGGATGATTCGGTGGCGACAGAAAAAAGGCCTTTTCGACTCCGTTGAACGCCTGATCAAGCCCCGCGCCGGACACCAGATCCAGGTGCACCTGATCGGATTCGAGCTTGGTTTTACTGGTCGCCCGCGCCACCTCCCGCCCCTTTGCCCTCAGATTCTTGACAAGATTTGTTCCCACCAATCCGCTTGCGCCCACTACCAGAATCTTGCTCATGTCGTTCTCCCTTGAAAAGTCAGGAGTCCATCTTATGAGCTTCTTGATTTGATATTAATGGCTTAGCGTCGATATTTCATG
>JAQSWC010000277.1 GCA_029266815.1 Paucimonas sp. | reverse complement strand
CGCGTACTTTGTCCAGCACGCGATCCGCATCGGCGCACCAGACGAAAGGCAGCTCGGTGATGCTCTTGCCAGCCTCGCCGACCGCAGCCTTCCAGTGCCCGGAAAATCCCGCCCGCGCGATATTTTCCTTCAAGGTGCGGCGATACGAGGGCGAAAGGAGGTACACCAGCCATCCAAGCACGACGCCTGCCGCATGCAGCACCGGCAATGGCAGTTTCGACAAGGCACGGAAAAGGGAAACGAGCATCAATAACGGTCCGACGGCGAAGAGGTGGGCTTTGCCGATTCAATACAAGAGGCGTAAAATAACATGAACTCAATCTGGCAACGGGCACTGCGCGCAAGTTACCGGAATGGGAACAGGATTTTTCCGCCGAGTTAATCAGACAACTTGCGAGGCGGCTTATAAATTTCGCTAAAGCGTCGCAGGCTCATTCGGTTGGCCGCGACAGGTCAATATTTTAACGATGGAGCTTGCGATGTCTCACGAATATCTTTTTACTTCCGAATCCGTTTCCGAAGGTCATCCCGACAAGGTTTCCGACCAGATTTCGGATGCCATTCTCGACGCCATCCTGGCGCAGGATCCCAAGGCGCGCGTTGCTGCTGAAACCCTGTGCAACACCGGCTTGGTCGTTCTTGCTGGCGAAATCACTACGCATGCGAATGTCGACTATATCGACATCGCACGCCAGACCATCAAGCGCATCGGTTATGACAATGCCGATTACGGCATCGATTACAAGAGCTGCGCAGTGCTGGTGGCCTACGACAAGCAGTCGCCTGATATTGCGCAGGGTGTGGACGAAGGCAAGGGACTCGACCTTGAACAGGGAGCAGGCGACCAGGGCCTGATGTTCGGCTATGCCTGCAACGAGACGCCCGAATTGATGCCAGCCGCGATTTACTACTCGCACCGCATCGTCGAGCGCCAGTCGCAACTGCGCAAGGACGGCCGCCTGCCCTGGCTGCGCCCGGATGCGAAATCGCAGGTCACGCTCAAGTACGTCAATGGCAAGCCGGTTGCCATCGACACCATCGTGCTCTCCACCCAGCATGCGCCTGAGATCGAGCACAAGCAGATCGAGGAAGCGGCGATCGAAATGATCATCAAGCCGATGGTGCCGAAGGAGTGGCTCAAGGATACGCGCTACCTGATCAATCCCACCGGCCGCTTCGTCATTGGCGGCCCGCAGGGCGACTGCGGTCTCACTGGCCGCAAGATCATCGTCGATACTTACGGCGGCGCGGCACCACATGGCGGTGGCGCCTTCTCCGGCAAGGATCCGTCCAAAGTCGACCGTTCGGCCGCCTATGCCGGCCGCTATGTGGCAAAGAACATCGTCGCCGCCGGCCTGGCCGAGCGTTGCCAGATCCAGATCTCCTACGCAATCGGCGTCGCCAAGCCGACTTCGGTGATGGTCACCACCTTCGGCACCGGCAAGATCAGCGATGAACAGCTTTCCATCCTGGTGCGCGAGCATTTCGACTTGCGCCCGAAGGGCATCGTGCAGATGCTCGATCTGTTGCGTCCGATTTATCAGAAAACAGCCGCGTACGGCCACTTCGGCCGCGAAGAGCCCGAGTTTTCCTGGGAGAGGGCCGACAAGGCCAACGCGCTTCGCGCTTCGGCCGGCTTGTAAGGCAGGGAGACTTAACCTTGTAACGCAGTTCATGCCGGCGTAGCCGGCGTGAACGTAGTCACAAAGCGTGCCTTGTGCAACGTGCAGGCGCAAGGTGTCGGACTTCCGCGCAGTTATCTCACCCGACGTTCGCCCTGTTCAGTAGTGGGGTAGTAATAATCAATCGCCTTTGCAAGAAAGTCCACGCAGCGTTGCTGCGACGCTTTTCTGCAAGTCGGGCATTGTGTCTCGACTCGCGGCGGATAAAACGCTACAGTAGCCGCTCGTTTGTTTGATGCATTGCCCGATGACCGGCCGGAACTCAGGCCGGTCATGGATGCAATCACTGTAATCGTGCATTTCTGTCAAAAAATTCTGCTGGTCTGGTTGCTTGCGCATGCTTCCCTTGCGGGCGCCGCATCCAAGTCTGCCGCTGTTCCCACCTCTTCCGACTGGTGCAAAAAACTGGTGCCTCGCCTGCCCGGCGTGAAAATCGACACCTGCCAAGCCGGCGCCTTGGTGCCGAGCGGCGCGGTGTCGGCGCAAGGTTTTCCCATACTGGTGCGGCATATTCCGGCAGCGCGGGTCGACAATGCAAAAGCGGTCCGTGTGCTGATGATAGGCGGCATACATGGCGACGAGCTGACTGCGGCGGCCATCGTCTTCCAGTGGATGCAATGGATGAAGCGTCCGATTGCGCAGGAATTCCAGTGGCGCATTGTTCCGGTACTGAATCCCGACGGGCTGCTTGCGCCCAAGCCCAAGCGAGTCAATGCGAGGGGTGTGGACCTGAACCGCAACTTTCCGACGCCTGGCTGGGAAAAGGAAGCGCCGCAATACTGGGCCAAGCACACGAAGAGCGATCCACGCAGGTTCCCGGGCCATGCGCCGTTGTCGGAGCCGGAAAGCCGCTGGGTGAACGACGAAATAGAGCGCTTCAAGCCGGATGTGATCATCTCGGTGCATGCGCCCTTTGGCGTGCTCGATTTCGATGGGCCGGTCCATCCGCCGAACAAGTTCGGCAGGCTGGTCTTTACACCGGTCGGCGTCTACCCCGGTTCGCTCGGCAACTACAGCGGACGCCACAAGAACGTGCCGGTAATTACTATCGAACTACCCAATGCGCGCGCGATGCCGGCTCCCGCCGACGTGCAGCGCATCTGGGCCGATATGCTGACCTGGATACAGAAGAATGTGCCGAGGAAGAGCCTCAATGCCGCCGCGCCGGGTGTGCGGACCGTCGCTGCGCCCTGATCGATTATTCCTGTGGCACGCCGCGTAACGCGGATAGCCTGAGCAGGCAGCGCTCCGCCACCAGCTCGGCCCAGCGGCGATACAGATTCGGGCCCGGATGATAACCATCACGCGCCATTTCTTCCGGTTGGGCCGCCCACTGCATGGATAGGTATTCCAGATGCGTGTGTTCGGCTGTCCAGCGGCGCAGCCCCTTGTCAAGCCGATGGGCACATTGGCCCAGATACCATCGCAAAGGTTGAGGAATGGCCGGCAAAACATGCATGGGCGGCAGCCCGGTGATAACGGCGGTTTTCGCGCCGGTCAGCCTGAAAGCCTTATCCATCACAGCCTTGTAGTTGCCGACGAAACGCTTTATGCAGAATTGGGAGGTGACATCGTTTACTCCCAGCGCGGTGACTACGATATCGGCTGGCTTGAGTGTTTCCGTATCCAATAGTTCCAGTGCCCCGGCGGCATTAATGCCGGACTTGGCAACAAGCTGCCAATCCACCCGCATGCCGCTTCTTTGAGCAAGCAACGCCGAAGCTTGTAAAGCCAATGCTTGTTCCTGGCAGCCGACTCCGACACCGGCGGCAGACGAATCTCCCAGAAACAGAATGCGGATACGCTGTCCGCTGCCGGCATCCGCGCAGCCTTCCCTTGCGCCAGCAGGTTCGGGAAGACGCAGCGCAGTGCGGCGTAGATGTTTTGCTTGAGTAAGCAGGAGCGGCGCAAGGCCCAGCTTGTACAAGGTGATCATGAGCGTTCGTCCGGGGCGGCCTTCGGTGATTCCTGCTGAAGGTAGATAGCGAGCAGTTCCTTCAAAGCCTTGATCGTGGATTCATGGCTGCCGGCATGGAGAATGCCGTAGCCGCCGCGCGCGATCCACTGTTCAATGTTTTCTG
>JAQSWC010000276.1 GCA_029266815.1 Paucimonas sp. | reverse complement strand
GGCTTGCCGAAGCGCTCGACCGAAGGATCAACGGGTGCGGCCGCGGGAGTGGAATTCATCGTGACTCCTGATGTGGAATATCCTGTAACAAAAAGTACCATTTCGGGTCGCCCGTTTTTCTTGACCCGTACGGCAATTGCCGGGATTATGCAGGGAAATCCACACGGCGAGCAGGGGCTCGCTTTATCTTTCTTTCGGGAACATCGTGCCAGAAATGCTTCACAGTCTATTTACCGCAGAAGGTTTCATGCCTCACGGGCATAGTTACCTATGGACTTCGGGTCTGCTCTGGCTATACATCGTTTCCGATGCAGTGATCGCGCTGGCGTATTACTCGATTCCGGTTGCACTGCTTTATTTTGCCCGCAAGCGCGGGGATATCCGGTTCAACTGGATGTTCGTGATGTTTTCGGCCTTCATTTTTGCCTGCGGCACCACGCACCTCCTTTCCATCTGGACGATCTGGCATCCCGATTACTGGCTCGACGCCTCAATGAAAGCCGTAACGGCGCTGATATCCGTGGTAACGGCGATACGACTGTGGCCATTGATTCCCAAGGCAATCAAGATGCCTACCGTCACCGAATTGCAACAGGTGATAGCGCAATTGGAACATGAGGTGGCCGAACGCAAATCAGCCGAAACCGCGCTCCGGCAATCCGAAGCGACGCTGCGCGACCTGGCGCGCCATCAAAACCAGATTCGCGAAGAAGAACGCAAACGTATCGCACGCGAAATCCACGACGAACTCGGGCAGAACCTGCTGGCGCTGCGCATCGATGCCTCCATGCTGCTGGCACGCAGCGGTGATTCGCGGCCGAAACTGAAAGAGCGGGCGGAAGCGGCTATCGGCTATATCGATACCACGATCAAATCCGTGCGTTCCATCATGAACAACCTGCGCCCGGCCGTGCTGGACATCGGGTTGGTGGCTGCCATCGAATGGCAGGTGAAGGAGTTCATGCGCATCAGCAACGTCAAGTGCGAACTCGAAATGCAGGTTGGCGACTTAGCTTTCGATGATGCCACTGCTACCGCCGCATTCCGTATCCTCCAGGAATCGCTGACCAACGTCGGCCGCCATGCTCGCGCCACGCGTGTGCACATCCTCGTTGTTGAAGAAGCCGGCGTGCTGCGGATGACGATACGTGACGATGGCATCGGCATGAATCCGCAGCAGCGTAAGCCCACTTCATTCGGTTTGATCGGCATGAAGGAGCGCGCCCTGATGCTGGGCGGCGCGCTGCATGTCGATAGCACGCCGGGCGAGGGAACCGTGGTTTCCATCAGTATTCCCATCACTGCTCCTCAGCCGAGCGAAGAAATCACCGTGGCTTGATTTGCTTCGCGACAGCACCCTGCGAGGGGAACTCGCCCATACGCATTCCGCCTAACGAGAGCTTTCGGTTTCGACAAAACCGGCTGTGCCATCGGCTCTGGCGGTTTCTCCTCTTTCCTGCCGGCAGCTGTTGAGAGCTGGTCTTAGGAGAATGTGTATGCAAGAAGCCACATCCACGCAGGAAAACCTGTTCGCCCGATCTGCCGCAAGAAATACGGTTTATGCGCGGTATCCCTCACTGCATGAAGAGCATCCTGTTTCTCTATCCACGACAAGCACCGTGGCTTCGACAGGTGCAGCACACCGGATTTTGCCTGTCCAAATCAGTCTTGCAAGTGCATTAGGCTGGTTCAGCATCGGCCTCGGCATTGCGAAGTTGCTTGCGCCGCGAAAAATGGCTCAAGCGACTGGCCTGGCTGATCGCCCCGACTTGATGCGTGCGCTGGGTACCCGAGGAATCGCAAGTGGCGCCGGCATTCTTAGCGGGAAACAACGGCGCGGCTGGATATGGTCGCGGCTGGCCGGCGACGTGATGGACTTGCTGCTGCTTGCTGCGGCGGCAGATGCAGCTACAGACACACGCCGGAGACGACGGGTTGCAGTCGCGGCGGCTACGGCGGCAGGCATTACGGCACTGGACGTCGCCGCCGCTCTGCAGGAGGCACGCATCGATGCGGCAGCCTTCGAAGAATCCCTGAAAATCGATGTCGCCAAATCGATTGCAATCAACCTTCCGCCGGCGGAGTGCTATCGCTTCTGGCGAGACTTTGCCAACTTCCCGCGCTTTATGAAGCATGTGGAAGATATACGTATTTATTCAGACACCCGGTCGCACTGGAAAGTGAAGGCGCCGGCCGGCAACACGGTGGAGTGGGATGCTGACATTACTTATGATCAGCCCGGCCAGCTGCTCGTGTGGCACTCGGCGATCGATGCCGATATTGATCATGCCGGTCAGGTACGATTCGAGGAAGTAGATGGAGGGCAGGCCACCCTGATCCATGTCGAGTTGCAATACCGTCCGCCTGCCGGAAAGGCAGGTGCCGTCATTGCAAGGCTGCTCGGCGAAGAGCCGGGACAGCAGATAGAGGAGGATCTACGTCGCTTCAAGCAGCTGATAGAAACAGGGGAGATATCGACGACAATCGAACAGACGTCGGGGTCGCGCAGCCTGTTAAGTAGGCTCCTTGGGAAAAGGCAAGCTAGATGAGCTGCTCGCACTGCTATTAAAGAAATAACCGACGGATCGACAACGCGCCGGATTCGGGTTTATGAAGCAAAAAATAATGCCGGGTATGCCCGGCATTATTTTCGTAACGAAGCAGCGGATGTGGCGCGGGTGGGACGGAATTATTTCGATTGCCAGCCAAGCAGATACGGGATTGATATCGCTCATGCCATGTGCTGATGAATTGGCAAACACTGGTTTTCACTCTGACTTCGGTCTATGAATGGAGACGTCATCATGCACCCCTCTCAAGCAGCTTCTACTTTCCGCGTTTCCCTGATTGCTACTGCTTTGATTGCAGCCAACACTGCCCTTGCCGGCGGTTTTTCCCTGAGCGAAATGAGTGCAGGCAGCGTCGGTAATTCGCATGCCGGCAGTGCCTCGGCCGAGGACGCGAGCACGGTTTACTACAATCCGGCCGGGCTGACGCGGCTTGGCGGATCACGGGTATCCGCCACACTGTCCGGCATTCGCCCTTCCGCAAAATTCCGGAATACAGGTTCCCTGTCGGCGCTCGGCACGCCGATGGCCGGCGGCAATGGCGGCGACGCGGGCGACTGGGCAGCCGTGCCGGCTGTGTACTATTCCACCAGCCTGTCTTCAAGGTGGAGTGTGGGTGTGGGCATGCATGCGCCTTTCGGTCTGAAGACCGAATACGATGACGGCTGGGTAGGGCGATATCAGGCCTTGAAATCGGACTTGAAGACGGTGGGCATCAATCCGGTGCTCGCTTATCGCATGAATGATGCGGTGTCGATCGGCGCAGGGGTGAGTGCCCAGTACGCGGATGTGGAATTGTCGCGCGCGATCGACTTCGGCACCATCTGCGTCGGTTCTCTGGGCGCCGCATCGTGTGTGCCTTCCGGCTTCCTGCCGCAGACGCAGGATGGCGTTGCGACGGTGCAGGGCAACGACTGGGGCTATGGCTATAATCTCGGCGTGTTGATCGCTCCCACATCAAACTTGCGTTATGGTTTGACCTATCGCTCCAAGATCAGGCATAACGTGTCGGGCGAAGCCACCTTCGAGCGCCCTGCCGGTCTCCCCGCACCATTGGCCGCATCGCCTACCTTTACCAACACCGATGCGAATGCCAGCCTAGACCTTCCTGACTCGCTCCTAGACCTTCCTGACTCGCTCAGCGCAAGCGTCTACAGCGACATCAGCCAGCGCTGGTCCGCCATGGCGGACGTTACCTGGATGCGCTGGAGCCGCTTTGAGGAATTGCGCATCAATTTCGCCAACGGCGCGCCTGCCAGCGTCACGCCGGAAAACTGGCGCGATACCACGCGGGTGTCGGCTGCGTTGAACTATCGCGTCAGCGACATGCTGAAACTCCGGGGCGGCGTGGCCTTCGATGAATCGCCGGTGCGGGACGAGTTCCGTACGCCACGGATTCCGGATGCGAACCGCAGATGGCTGTCGCTCGGTGCCCAGTTCAAACCCTCGCGCCATGCCGCCGTGGACGTGGGCTATGCCCATCTCTTCGTGCGGGATTCCTCGATCAACAAGGCGGAACCACCGGTAGGCGGCACACTGATCGGTGATTACGACAATGACGTGAACATTCTCAGCGTGCAATACAGCCATGCATTCTGACGGAGGGCCTGCGGTGGCGATCGTCCGACCGGCATGCCGTTTGACCAAGCCCTTTCCAAGGTTCGATAGGGCTTGCTCTTCCTCATGAGTAGATTTCCCTATGCACCTATCGTGAATGGTAAGCAGGAGACAAGGGTGTGAACGGATCAACTACGGAGGAAAAGCGATGAAAGTATTGCTCTGGATAATCGGAATCATCTTTCTGATCGGCTTGCTGGTCGTCAGTGGTGTTCTGAGTATGATTTTCT
>JAQSWC010000275.1 GCA_029266815.1 Paucimonas sp. | reverse complement strand
GTGTCGCCGATGCTGCCCGGTGTCTGCGCACTGTGCGGCAACTGCGGTCGTGGCGCAGTTTGCGAAACCTGCCGCATGCTCTACCTGAAGCTCGAAGTGCGGCGCTGCCGCTGCTGCGCAATTGCCATGGCCGATGAAACAGCCATGCAATGCGGAGGCTGCCTGAAGTCGCCTCCCGCATTCGATACCACGATTGCGGTAACGGACTATGCGCCTCCACTGGACGAGATCGTGCTGGCTCTTAAATTCAAGGCGCAACTCGCGTTGGCTCCGGTCGTATCGAATCTGCTGCTCGATGCCACGCTTTGCCGAGCTGAAGACGAGCTGCCGCAATTGTTATGCGCCGTGCCGCTCAGTGCGGCCAGGCTGGCGGAGCGCGGCTTCAATCAGGCGCTCGAAATTGCTAAGCCGCTGTCGAACGCGATCGGTGTACCGCTGGAAGCTCGCCTGCTGCTTCGGGTGAGAGAGACCGGCGCCCAGTCGCTGCTGTCCCCGGATGAGCGGCGCAGGAATGTGCGCGGCGCCTTTGCGGTGTCCCCCTCGCTGTTCGGCCGCATCCATGATCGCCATGTAGGCGTGGTGGACGATGTCATGACGACCGGAGAAACCCTGAACGAGGTGGCGGCCACCTTGAAGCGCTTCGGGGCACGCCGCGTCACGAATTTCATTTTTGCGCGAACACCGCCGAAATAATCAGGAGCTATCTTGTTTCACGTCGTGCTTGTCGAACCTGAAATCCCGCCCAATACCGGCAACGTTATCCGGTTGTGCGCCAACACGGGAGCGCAATTACACCTGATCGAGCCGCTCGGGTTTCCGCTTGAAGATGCCAGGATGCGCCGCGCGGGACTCGACTATCACGAGTACGCGTCCATGAAAGTGCATCGCGACTGGGACGCGTATCTGGCAAATGAACAGCCCGACCGATCACGCATGTTCGCCTTGACCACGCATGGCTCGGCGCCGTTCGGCAACTTGGCTTTCCAGCCGGGAGATGTATTCGTGTTCGGAGCGGAAACGCGTGGTTTGGATCCAGCCCTGCGCGAATCCTTCCCGGCTTCGCAGCGTGTGCGACTGCCGATGCGTCCGAACAACCGCAGCCTGAATCTATCCAATACGGTAGCCGTCGTCGTCTATGAAGCTTGGCGCCAGAACGGCTTTTCCGGCGGCCTGTAATTTTTAATTCAAGTCCTATGCATACACTGAAACTGAAATCAGCATTCCTGACCCTCATCTTTTCAATCTGCGTGCAAGCGGCATGCGCACATCAGTCTTCTGAGGGAGATATCCATAGCGCGCATCCGCATGCCCGCGCGAGCCTGCCCGGACAGCGCAACGGCAGTGTTTACCTCACCCTGGAAAACAGGGGCACGTCATCCGACCGTCTGACTGCCGTGAGCACGCCGGTCGCCGGCACTGCGGCGATACATACGATGTCGATGCAGAACAACGTGATGAAAATGCGCGAAGCCGCCGGCATCGATATGCCGCCCCGCATGAAAATGAAGATGATCCCCGGCGAAGGGCACCACATCATGCTGCTCAATCTCAAGCGCGCGTTGAAACCCGGAGAGAAATTTCCGATGACGCTGGTATTCGAGAAGGCCGGCAAAGTGGACGTGTCGGTAGCAGTCGACCAGGTGCAATCGACCGGGGCGATGCCGCACGCTCATTAATGCAGCACACGAGATCAGCGGCGGACTTTTTCCAGTAGCTTGGTGGTGGAGCGGTCATGCTTGAATTCGATGGCGACGGCCCTGCCGCCATAGCCCATCACTGCCTTCCCTTCAGGAATCGCGGCCATATCGTAATCGCCGCCTTTTGCATAGATGGCAGGCCTGCCCTGCAGCACCACTTCCAGCGCCGTATCCTCATCGAACGCCACCACGAGATCCACCGCTTCCAGCGCGGCCAGCACCGCCATGCGGTCTTCACAGGTATTGACCGGCCGGTCGTCGCCTTTGCCGAGTCGTTTTACCGACGCGTCGGTGTTGACCGCCACCACAAGCGAAGCACCTAAGGCGCGCGCCTGGGCAAGGTAGGTCACATGTCCGCGGTGAAGGATATCGAACACGCCGTTAGTCAGCACAACCGGCTGCGGCAATGCCGCCAGGCGCCCGGCCAGGTCTTCGCGCCTACTGATTTTCAGTTCGAAATCTCGCATGAAAAAAGGGCCGCACAAGATGCGGCCTTTATGTAGAAAGAAGTATTGTTAAGCCGCTTGCGGTGCTACGCGGGCTGTCACTTCCTTGCGATAGCGGTTCAGGTCTTGCACCGTATCGAAAGTGCGCTCGAACAGCAAGGACAGGTTGTGAAGGATACGTTCCACAACCTTCTTTTCCCACTCTTGATCGAAACGGATCTGGCCGTCCAGCCAGCGCTCCAGCCATCCCGGGTCAGGCAGGCGAGATTGCACCGTGTCGTTTGGGAACAGCGCCTGGTTCACGTGCAGGTTGGTGGGATGCAGGGGCTTGTCCGTGCGACGAGCGGACGCCATCAGCACGCCGATCTTGGCGAAGGCGGCGCGGGCGTTGTCGCCCATTTCCACAAGGGCTTTCTTCATGTAGCGCAGGTACGCGCCGCCATGACGTGCCTCGTCCTGGCTGATGATCTTGTAGATCTGCTTGATCACCGGCTCGGTATGCCATTCGGCTGCGCAGCGATACCAGTGGTTGAGGCGGATCTCGCCGCAGAAATGCAGCATCAGCGTCTCGAGAGGCGGCGCCGGATCGAATTCGAAACGCACGTTGTGCAATTCTTCCTCTGTCGGCACGAGATCCGGCCGGAAACGGCGCAGATATTCGATGAGCACCAGCGAGTGCTTTTGCTCCTCGAAAAACCACACCGACATGAAAGCGGAGAAATCGCTGTCGTTGCGATTATCGCGCAGGAACATCTCGGTGGCAGGCAGCGCCGACCACTCGGTGATCGCATTCATCTTGATGGTCTTGGCCTGCTCGTCAGATAGCAAGGAAGGATCGAATTTATCCCAAGCAATATCCGTTTCCATGTTCCAGCGGACCTGCTCGAGTGATTTGAAGAGTTCGGGATACAGCATTTTTTCGTTTAATGGGTTCGTTTTCGTTAAGTCCTTGATTTTACCAATTATTTGATAACTGAATCATGACAGGAAATGGCAATCTGCTTTTTGGCAATCTGCTTTTGTGGTTCTATTTGGGTGCTATCGTGATTTGCCAAGCCATTTTTGTGCCAGAAACGGTTGTATCAGACTGAGCTGCGAAACCTGCCATCCGCTACAAGCTCTATGCCTTAACCGGCTTTCAGCCTTGCCAGGCGTTTCGCGTTGCTTACCGCACGACGATGTACCGGCGCCATGCCTTTCGCCAGGACGCCATGCGTCATGTTTTCAACGAACGTCGCCGGCAAGCTGGACAACCTGCTGCCATACATCCAGGGAAACCAGCAAGCCTGGCATATTGACGTGGCCATGCTCATCTGCGATTGCCAGGCATGCAGCCACATGGCTTGCCACGACTGGTTGAATGCAGCCACTTTCTCATCCTTCATCAGCCGGAATTCCTTGCTGTCCCGTTCGCTTGGAAACGCTCCGGCGAACGCCATTCTTGTCAACCTGTGCTGCATAACCTGAGGAGCGGCAAACGCCAGTTCGGCAGTCTGCGTTGCCAGCCTTTGCAGGGAGTGATTGCTTCGCTTGGCCATGATTATTCCTTTCAGGAAGGTGAAGCATATTCAATGCAAACCGCCATGCTAAGGTTCGATCTTGCTCGCGGTCTTGACATAACTCCGGCTCTGGTC
>JAQSWC010000274.1 GCA_029266815.1 Paucimonas sp. | reverse complement strand
CTTCTGGCAGAATATTCGCGAGGGTCGCGAGACCATTCGTTGCTTCACCGAGACGGAGTTGCTTGCTGCCGGCGAGCGCCCTGAGCTTCTGCGCGACCCAGCCTATGTCAAGGCGTGCGGCTATCTGGATGACATCGACAAGTTCGATGCGGCTTTCTTTGGTATTTCACCTCGTGACGCGGCGGTCTTCGATCCGCAGCATCGCCTGTTTCTCGAATGCGCATCCGAGGCGTTCGAGGATGCTGGCTATGTCGGCGCGAAGATTTCCGGACCAGTCGCTGTCTTTGCCGCGTCAGGCGCGAGCGAATACTTCACCTACAATCTGGTGACCAACGAGGAGGTTCTGCGTTCGATCGGGGCGTGGCTGCTCCGTCACACCGGTAACGATCCCAACTTTCTCGCAACGCGGGTATCCTACGAACTGGACCTCGGTGGCCCGAGCATGAATGTACAGACGGCTTGTTCGTCGTCGATCGTTGCGGTTCATCTTGCTTGCCAGAGCCTTCTCAACGGAGAGTGCGATGTGGCGCTGGCGGGCGCCTCCACCGTCTATCCGGAGCAACTGGGTTATGTGTATCGGCAGGGCGAGATCCTGTCTCCGGACGGTCATTGTCGTCCGTTCGACGCCCAGGCCGGAGGCACCGTGATGGCGTCTGCGGTTGGCTGTGTCATTCTCAAGCGGCTCTCGGATGCCGTGCGGGACGGAGATTGCATCCGTGCGGTGATCCGAGGATCCGCACTCAACAACGACGGATCCGACAAGGTAGGGTATCTTGCCCCGAGCGTGGGCGGGCAAGCTCGGGTGATTGCCGAGGCGATTGATCTCGCCGGTGTCGCCCCCGAGGATATATCCTATATCGAGGCGCATGGCACCGGAACACTTATTGGCGACCCCATCGAGATCGCCGCGCTGGTTCAGGCTTTCGGGCCTGAAGTGCAAGAGCAATCATGCGCCATAGGGTCGGTCAAATCCAACATCGGTCATGCCGGTGAAGCCGCAGGCATGTGCAGCCTGATCAAGGTCATCTGTGCACTTGAGCATCGCGAGTTGCCCCCTTCGCTGCATTTTCAGACACCAAATCCGCAGGCCGACCTTTCAAACTCGCCATTCTTCGTCAACGCGAGCCTGCGCCCATGGCTGGTAGCACCTGGTAAGAAGCGAATAGCGGGCGTGACGGGGCTCGGCGCTGGCGGCACCAACGCCCATATCATCCTGGAAGAAGCGCCCTCTCGCTCGTCACCGGCTCGCCGTGACCCAGAAGCGCAACTGCTTTTACTCTCGTCACGAAGCAGCGCCGCACTCGAAGCGGCTTCCGGCAACCTGGCCCGCCATCTGCGGGCGCATCCTGAGCAGCCGCTGGATCAGGTCGCGTTCACGCTGATGGCCGGGCGTGAAGCCTTCGAGTTTCGCCGGGCTCTGGTGGCCACCGATGCGGTCTCTGCGGCGGCTCAGCTGGAAGCCGCAGATGCGCAGCGCGTGTCCACCGGCAGGGCCGTGCGAGAACCCATCTCCACGGTGTTTCTCTTTCCCGGCGGCGGCGCGCAATACGCCGGCATGGGTGCGGACCTTTACGCAAAGGAGCCGGTTTACCGGGAGGCCGTGGACGCGTGCCTTTCGGTGGTTCAGCCGCTGCTCAGGGTTGATCTGCGTCGCCTTTTGTTTCCGCCGGGCGATGAGCTGGCCGAGTCGAGCAAGCAGCTGGAGTCTCCCTCGCTGGCGCTTCCTGCACTTTTCGCAGTCGAGTACGCCCTCGCGATGCTGCTGCAATCGTGGGGGGTGGTA
Organism: Paucimonas sp.; assembly: GCA_029266815.1. Taxonomy (GTDB): domain Bacteria; phylum Pseudomonadota; class Gammaproteobacteria; order Burkholderiales; family Burkholderiaceae_D; genus JAQSWC01. The sequence goes on along the minus strand of JAQSWC010000274.1, from coordinate 1,994 downwards.
CCGGCTGCGCTGATCGGGCATAGCGCAGGTGAGTATGCCGCGGCATGCATCTCCGGTGTTTTCACGATGCCGGAGGCAATTTCGCTGGTCGCGCTACGTGGCATGTTGTTCGAGAAACTGCCGCGCGGCGCCATGTTGTCGGTGGCGTTGCCGGAGGAGCAGGTACGAACCCGGCTTGGAAGCGAACTATCACTTGCGGCGGTGAACGGCCCTTCACTCTGCGTCGCATCGGGACCGCTGAATGCGATCGCGCAGCTGGAGTCGCAGCTTGCTGCAGATGAAATCGAGCATGCTCGCATTCACATCGACGTCGCCGCTCATTCGTCGATGCTTGAACCGATCCTGTCGGAGTTCGAGCGGTTCTGCAGACCCATCGCATTGCAAAAACCCAAGATTCCGGTTGTCTCAAATCTGACCGGCACCTGGATCACCGATGCCGAAGCGACCGATCCCGCATACTGGGTTCGTCATCTCCGCAACACCGTGCGGTTCGACCAGGGCGCCCGCACCTTGCTGGCCAGCGGAAGCCGCGCGCTGCTGGAAGTAGGACCAGGCCGTACCCTCGCCAGCCTTTGCAGGCAGCAGCCCAAGAAGGCTGCGGTGGTCGCTACCGCCCTCCGCCACCCCAACGAAGCCGCCTGTGACGTCACATTCCTGAAGGAGGCGATGGGGCGGCTCTGGGCGGCGGGCATCGAGATCGATCCTACGCGCTTTTTCGGGCGCGCGTCTCAACGCCGTGTTTCGTTGCCGACCTATCCATTTGAAAGGCAGCGGTATTGGATCGACAAGGGCGTCCAGGCCGCGCCCTCAACCGCGCTGATACGGCGACCCGATCTGGACCAGTGGTTCGCGGCACCTTCATTTCTGCGTGCGGCTTCGTCGAAGCCGCTGCCGGCGGAGGAGCTTCGCAAGCCGTGGCTGGTTCTCACTGACGATTCACCGCTGGCAAAGGCGATCGTCAAACGCTTGCGCGCGTCGGGTGCTCGAGTATCCACAGTGGTATCTTCAGGCCACTTTGCGGAGCGGGGCGAACTCAGCTTCGCAATCGATCCGACCAGGGCGGCCGACTATTCCAAGCTGACGGAGGTACTGCGAACGCACAATGCGCTGCCCGCGCACATCGTGCACCTGTGGGCGCTGGCGCCGAGGCCCAGACGGTTCTTTGGTTCATCCAGCGCCGACGACCTTGCTGCCTGGGAGCGCGGAGCGGTCCGAAACTTCTATAGCCTGATGTTCCTGTCTCAGGCGTTGGCCTTCGAGGTGGACCAGGTCTGGCTGACTGCCATCGGCACCGCAATCGATGCGCTTCCCGGGGAGCGCGAGATACATCCGGAAAAGTCCGCCTTGATGGGGATCTGCCGCGTGCTGCCGCGCGAGATGCCGGGGGCGTCGTGCTCGGTACTGGATGTCGTGGTGCCGCGCGCAGGATCCGATGCCGAAGCGCGGCTGGCTGATCGCCTGATCAGTGAATTGTACGGTTGCAAGCGAGAGCCATTGGTCATCCTGCGCGACGGCGGGCGTTGGGTGCAGCGTTTTGCCCCGCTGGTGCTGGACCCTGCCGGCGATCGCAGCTGGCTGCGCCCCGGCGGGGTATATCTCGTCACGGGCGGCCTGGGCGGCATCGGTCAGGAGTTGATGGCGCACCTGGGGCGGCACGCAAAGGCCCGCCTGGTGTGCGTCGGCAGGTCTCCGATGCCTCAGGAATCCACGTGGGATAGCTGGCTGCAGAAACATGGCGAGCAGAACGATACGTCGCGCCGAATCCTGAAGGTGCGGGCATTGCAGGCCCTCGGAGCCGAGGTGATGCTGGCAACGGCCGATGTCACCGACCGCGAGGCCATGGCCCAGGTGGTGGCCGAGGCAGCTCGGCGCTTTGGCCGCATCCATGGTGTCTTCCATTGCGCCGGTGTGCTGAAGGATCAATTGATCGCACTTCGCGCTCCCGAGACGGACGCTGTCGTGCTTTCGGTCAAGGCGAAAGGCGCTCTGGTCCT
>JAQSWC010000010.1 GCA_029266815.1 Paucimonas sp. | reverse complement strand
CGCAAGCTGCGGAATTTGCCTTGCGTCCACCCGGATATAATTGCTTACAATAAAATCCGACGACGCTTTCACACCCGCTGATATGTGATGCAATAATCTTCAGATCACCCAGCTACACGCAGCCCTTAACCGCGAGCCGATGAGTCACTACAAACTAGAAGCAGGCACCGCCCAGCATGTTGGAGACCGGGACGAACAACAGGACCGCGTGGCACTGCTCGTTGCACCCAAGGCGCCGGGATACGTGATGGCAGTGCTAGCCGACGGTATGGGAGGTTTATCCGGAGGCGCGCAAGCAGCCGAACAGGTCATTCGAACTGCCAAGCAGAATTTTGAGCGTTTTTCTCCGCTGACCGATACTGTTCCCGCCTTGCTGGAAACGATTGCCCGTGAAGCGCATACGCTCATCAAACTCACGCAGATGGCGTCGTCCAAGGAGCCGCACAGCACCATGGTTGCCCTGGTTCTGACGCCTGACCGCTCGGCATACTGGACGCATGTGGGCGACTCGCGGCTGTATCGGTTTGACGGTCCCAACTATGCGGATCGCACGGTGGACCATTCCTATATCGAGAAACTCATCTCGGAAGGGAAACTCAAGCGTGAAGAGGCGAAAAACCACCGACTGTCGAATGTACTTACCAGTGCACTCGGCATCGATGAAACCGCGCTGGCGATCAATATCAAGCGCTACGACATGCTGAAGGCTGGAGACGCGTTCCTGCTGTGCTCCGACGGACTTTGGCACTACTTTTCCGACGCGGAGCTTGGTGCTGCAATCGCAATGAATACGCCCCGGCAGGCAGCGGAAATGCTGATCAACAAGGCACGTGAGCGCGCGGCTGGCACGCCCGCCGACAATTGCTCGATGGCCATCGTAAAGCTGGTCAAGCCGCCCGAAGAAGTGAAGGATTACAAGGTTAAGACCATCCGTCGCGCAGTGTGAGGGCGGGAAGATCGGGTTATTTCCCGGTTTCCTTTTCGCTTACTGTCAGAAGCCGCTCGCGAGCCTCACGCTGTTTTTTTTCGTAAGCTGCGATGTTTTTCTTTCGTCTTTCTTCATCGGCTGCGTCGCGTGCAGCCCTTATTTTTTTCTTTTCCTCATGGACCGCCACACGCGGATCGATCTGGCCCTGGTTCGTGGCGTCGCGCGCCTCATTCTGCGGAATACCGTCAACCGCCACCTGCAGGCCGTTTCCTGCGTCCGCCTCCCGCTCTTCGCGCAATGCAGCCGCCCTGTCTCTCTCTGCCACCTTCAGGCGCCGCTTCGCCTGGTTGGCTTCGACCTCGACACGTCGAATTTCCAGAAGCTCGGCCCTCCTTCGGTCCTTGGCATCCAAGGTACACGCAGTCGCGAGAAATTTTCTGTTGCAGGCTTGCTGATCGCTTTCAAAGCGCTGCCTTACGATTTCTCTCGTCGCCCTGACATGAGCCAACGCCTGTTCGGCTTCTTCCAGCGTACGGATCGAACCTTCCGGATACCGCTGGCTCACTGTTATACCTCCCTCGAAGTCGCCGGCATGTGCGGCCGTACCGAACAGGAGGCTGCAAGTACCTGCAACCATCCATCGAGTCACTCTGCTGCATTTCATCTGGTTTTCTCCTAAGCGATGGATCCCGCGACCTCGCGCCGCTGCGACTCCATGTATTCCGCGGACTGCATCTCGATGATTCGAGACACCGTCCTGTGAAATTCGTTCGACATGGTTCCGGCAGTGTATAGCTGATCCGGCGCGACCTCTGCCGACATGAGCAGCTTGACTCGATGATCGTAAAAGACGTCGATCAACCAGGTGAAACGCCTGGCCTCAGAGGACATCGCAGGCGACATCCGTGGAATATCCGAAAGAATCACGGTATGGAAACGGCTCGCGAGCTCCAGGTAATCGTTTTGCGATCGAGGGCCGCCGCACAAGGTCGCGAAATCGAACCACACGATGCCGCCCGCCTTGCGATGCGCGCGAATCTCCCGGCTCTCGATATGCACTACCGGGTTTTCATCGGGCGTCTCCGCCACACTGGAAAATGCGCTCTCCAGCAATGCGGCCGCCGCCGGCCCCAAAGGCACATGATAGATCTCCACCTGCTCAAGCGCGCGCTTGCGGTAGTCGATTCCCGCATCCACATTCAGCACATCCAGAGTTCGCTTCAACAGATCGATTGCCGGCAGCATACGGTCGCGATGCAATCCGTCCGGATAAAGCGCGTCAGGTTCGTAATTCGAGGTCATAATGAAAGACACGCCGTTTTCGAAAAGCGCTCTGAGCAGATTATGCAAAATCATCGCGTCCGCAATATCAGAGACATGAAACTCGTCGAAGCAGATCAGGCGGTATTTCTTTGCAATCCGTGACGCGACATCTTCAAGCGGATCCGCTACGCCCTTGAGTTCATCAAGCTGCCGGTGCACTCCCCGCATAAATTCATGAAAATGCAGGCGCGCCTTGCGCTTGACAGGAACCACTGAAAAAAAACTATCCATGAGGAAGGACTTGCCACGACCCACACCTCCCCACAGGTAGATGCCGCGCGGAACTTCAGGACGCGACAGCAAGCGCTTCAGGCGGCTTGCGCGCTGTCCTTTATAGTCAACCCACTCAAGATAGGCCTGCTGCAAGCGTGCGACGGCACGGAGTTGCGCCTCGTCGGCCTGGTAGCCACGCTCTTTCAATGCGTGTTCATAGTATTCGCGTACATCCATTCCGATTCTTGCCTAGAGTTAAAACAAGGCGCAAAAAAACGGGCGAGTCCTGCTCGCCCGTACTTTGCAATTTGCTGCTACCTATTGAGGATTCATTTCGACGGTTACATGGGAAGGATAATCTGCCTTGATCGATCCCAGAGGAAAATTAAGGCCGACGCCTACGCCCACACGACCACCACCGCCGCCGAGGCCCAGTCCCATGCTCGAACCGCTTCGGCCCGAGGGACGAAACAGGAACTCCGAGGTGCGGTATCCCGGCTTGTCGCATACTACCTGCAGATCGCCACTTCCAGTCAACGGCGGTATGGTTGCCGGAGTGGTCACCGTGGTAGCGAGTGAACTGGTTTTCACCGTGCAGGTCGCGCCCGTCAGCGGCTGGCCTTTGCTTGCAGTTTCGATGAGCACACCGCGATCCCGGGTTGTGGCGCAGCCAGCAAGTACTAGCGACAGCAGCAGGATAGAACGGCGCATGCTCACTCTCCTTTAAAAATTCAGGGCCCTCTTGTCTACTGCCAGCGCCGCCTCTTTGGTCGCTTCCGACAAGGAAGGATGCGCATGACAGATACGGGCAATATCCTCGGCGGAAGCGCGGAATTCCATCGCCACCACGGCTTCAGAGATGAGTTCCGAGGCCATCGGGCCGACAATATGAACGCCGAGAATCTCGTCGCTCTTGGCATCCGCCAGAAATTTCACCATTCCGGATGTGTCGCCCAGGGCACGTGCGCGACCGTTCGCGAGGAAGGGAAACGTGCCGGCCTTGTAGGCCACGCCTTCCGCCTTCAATTGCTGCTCGGTCTTGCCCACCCAGGCTATTTCCGGCGATGTATAAATGACCCACGGAATGGTGTTGAAGTTCACATGGCCGTGTTGACCGGCGATACGTTCTGCCACCGCCACGCCCTCTTCCTCCGCCTTGTGCGCCAGCATCGGGCCGCGCACCACGTCGCCCACTGCCCATACGTTTGGCAGGTTGGTCTTGCAGTCGCCGTCGACAGCGATGAATCCGCGCTCGTCCAGTTTCAAGCCGATGCCGTCGGCATTGAGGCCGATGGTGTTCGGCACGCGGCCAATCGAAACGATCAGCTTATCAAACACCACCTTCTGCGCAATGCCCTTTTCGTCGGCGTAGTCGACCGTCACTTCCTTCTTGCCCGGGGTAATCGAACCGATCTTCACGCCCAAGCTGATCTTCAGACCCTGCTTGGTGAACATCTTGTGCGCTTCCTTTGCAATCTGCTCGTCGACTGCGCCGAGAAAGGCCGGCAAGGCTTCCAGCACGGTAACGTCGGCACCGAGACGACGCCAAACGCTTCCCATCTCTAGGCCAATCACGCCGGCGCCGATGATACCGAGCTTCTTCGGCACTGTATCGATTGCCAGCGCACCGGTGTTCGAGAGGATCAGCTTTTCATCGAACGCAGCGTTTGGCAATGCGCGCGGATTGGAACCCGTCGCGATCACAATGTGCTTGCCAGTAAGAGTTTCCTCTTTCGCTCCTGCCAATTTGATCTGGTAACCATTGCCATCGCTGCCTGCAAACGACCCGCGGCCATGGAAGAAAGTAACCTTGTTCTTTTTGAAGAGGTAGAGAATGCCGTCGTTATTCTGTTTGACCACGCCATCCTTGCGCGCCAGCATCTGGCCGAGATTCAGGCTCAAGCCTTTCACCTCGATGCCGTGATCGGCAAACGCGTGGCCCGCATGCTCGTAATTCTCCGAAGACTGCAGCAATGCCTTGGATGGAATGCAGCCCACGTTAGTGCAGGTGCCACCGGGCGCCGGGCCGCCAGCCGCGTTCTTCCATTCATCGATGCAGGCCGTATTGAAGCCGAGTTGGGCCGCGCGTATCGCAGCGATATAGCCACCGGGGCCGCCGCCGATCACGATTACGTCGAAATTCTTGCTCATGTCGATTTATCCCTTCCATGCGAAAAAGACACGAAGGCGGCTATGTAAAGCCGCATTCCGTGTCTTTCGCGAGTTCGATTACAGATCCAGCAGCAGGCGTGCAGGATCTTCCAGCGCTTCCTTCATCGCCACCAGGCCCAACACGGCTTCGCGACCGTCGATGATGCGGTGATCGTAGGACATCGCGAGATAGTTGATCGGGCGGATCACGATCTGGCCGTTTTCCACCACCGGACGCTCCTTGGTAGCGTGGATGCCTAGGATCGCGGACTGCGGCGGGTTGATGATCGGAGTCGAAAGCATGGAGCCAAACACGCCCCCATTGGAGATTGAGAAGGTGCCACCGGAGAGCTCATCCAGTGTCAGCTTGCCGTCCTTGGCCTTCGCACCAAATTCGGCGATCTTCTTTTCGATGTCGGCGATCGACAGTTGGTCCGCATCGCGCAGGATAGGCACCACGAGGCCGCGCGGCGAACCGACGGCGATACCTATGTCAAAGTAGCCGTGGTAAACGATGTCGTTGCCGTCCACCGAAGCGTTCAGGATCGGAAATTTCTTCAATGCCGCAACAGCGGCTTTCACGAAGAAGGACATGAAGCCGAGCTTCACGCCGTGTTCCTTTTCGAACTTGTCCTTGTATTTGTTGCGCAAGTCCATCACCGGCGCCATGTTCACTTCGTTGAACGTGGTGAGAATGGCGTTGGTGGATTGCGATTGCAGCAGGCGCTCCGCAACACGGGCACGCAGGCGGCTCATCGGCACACGTTCTTCCGGACGACCGGCCAGATCAACGCTCACCGGTGCAGCAACTTGCTGCAGGGCAGGTTTCGCAGCGGGCGCGGCAGTCGGAGCAGCGGGTTTGCTCAGTGCATTAATTACGTCGCCCTTGGTGACGCGGCCATCCTTGCCGCTGCCGACAACCTGCGATGCACTCATATTGTTTTCCGACAGCATCTTGGCAGCTGCGGGCATCGCCACGCCCGCAGCCCCCGAAGGTGCTGCTGCGGCGGCAGGCGCCGGAGCCGGTGCGGCTGCCTTCGCCGGAGCTGCGGCGGCTGGTGCGGCACCCGCTTTTGCTTCTGTATCGATCTTGGCGATTATTTCACCTGCGACTACCGTGCTGCCATCACCCTTGATCACTTCCACAATCACGCCTGCATCCGGCGCCGGCAGTTCCAGCACGACCTTATCGGTCTCAATGTCGATCAGGTTCTCGTCGCGAGCTACTGTCTCGCCGACTTTCTTGTGCCATTGCAGCAGGGTCGCTTCAGCGACGGATTCCGATAGTTGCGGAACTTTGACTTCTAGGATTGCCATGTAACTCTCCGTTTCGGTTTGTTCTCGCGGCAGACCGGCTTCCGGGCTGCCGCCGGGTCATTATTTGGTGAGTACGAAGCCCTTGAGCTTCGCGAATGCTGCATCAAGCAAGGCCTTCTGTTGCGCATAGTGCTTGTCGTAGTAGCCGACCGCCGGCGATGCGCTCGCTGGACGGCCGGCGTAGGCCAGCTTCTGGCCGTCGGTCAGGTTCTCGAAGATGTTGTGCTGGATCTGGAACCAGGGGCCCTGGTTCTGCGGCTCATCCTGAGCCCACACCAGTTCAACGAAATTCGGAAATTTCTTCAGTTCTGCTGCAAACGCCTTGTGCGGGAAGGGATACAGTTGTTCCACGCGGATGATCGCAGTATCGGACTGGCCGCGCTCCTTGCGGGCTGCGACAAGGTCGTAATACACCTTGCCGGAGCAGGCGACGATGCGCTTGACCTTCTTCGCATCGATCTTGTCATCGATCTCGCCGATCACGGTCTGGAATGAACCCTGTGCCAATTCAGACAGAGGCGAGCCTGCATCCTTGTTACGCAGCAGCGATTTCGGCGTCATGATGACCAGCGGCTTCCTGAACAGTCGGATCATCTGGCGGCGCAGCAGGTGGAAAATCTGCGCCGCAGTGGTTGGCTGCACCACCTGCATATTGTTGTCGGCGCAAAGCTGCAGGAAACGTTCCAGGCGTGCGGAGGAATGTTCCGGTCCCTGGCCTTCATAGCCGTGCGGCAGCATCATCACGAGGCCGGAGGCACGGCCCCATTTCACTTCGCCGGAGCTGATGAACTGATCGATTACCACCTGGGCGCCGTTGGCGAAGTCACCGAACTGCGCTTCCCAGATCGTTAGCGTATTCGGCTCGGCGGTAGAGTAGCCGTACTCGAAACCGAGCACGGCTTCTTCCGACAACACCGAATCGATTACGGTGAACGGTGCCTGCTTCTCCGAAATGTTCTGCAGCGGAATATAGGTGCCGGCATCCCACTTCTCGCGGTTCTGGTCGTGCAACACGGCATGACGGTGCACGAACGTGCCGCGCCCTGCATCCTGCCCGGTCAGGCGAATTGCATAACCCGACGATACCAGCGATGCGTACGCCAGATGCTCGCCCATGCCCCAGTCAAGATTCATCTCGCCGCGGCCCATCGTCGCGCGGTCTCCCAATACCTTTTCAACCAGCGGATGGAGCTTGAAGTTTTCCGGAATGGTAGTAACGCGCGCAGCAAGACGCTTCAGCTCCGCCAAGGGCACAGCCGTGTCGGCGGCGTCTGTCCACTTGCGGTTGAGGAAGGGCATCCAGTCAACGGCGTACTTGCTCTTGTAATTCGAGATAACGGGATCGACCGCATGTTTGCCGGCATCCATCGCAGCACGATAGGCTTTGACCATCTCGTCGCCGCCTTCAGCCGGGATCCCGCCTTGTGCAACCAGCTTGTCCGCGTACAACTTGCGCGTGCCGGGATGCTGGCCGATCTTCTTGTACATCAGCGGCTGAGTGAGTGCGGGTGTGTCCTGCTCGTTGTGGCCAAGCTTGCGGTAGCAAATGATGTCGACGACGACATCCTTCTTGAATTCCATGCGATAGTCGAGCGCGATCTGCGTGGCAAATACCACTGCCTCCGGGTCGTCCGCATTCACATGCAACACCGGCGCCTCGATCATCTTGACCACATCCGAGCAATACAGCGTCGAGCGCGAATCCCTCGGATCTGAGGTGGTGAAGCCGATCTGGTTGTTGATCACGATGTGCACCGTGCCGCCGGTGCCGTAGCCGCGCGTCTGCGCGAGGTTCAACGTTTCCATCACAACGCCCTGTCCGGCAAAGGCAGCATCGCCATGAACCAGGATCGGCAGCACCTGCGAACCATCCTTGTCACCGCGACGATCCATGCGCGCCTTGACGGAACCTTCCACAACCGGATTGACGATCTCGAGGTGTGACGGATTGAACGCCAGCGACAGGTGCACCGGGCCGCCTGGCGTAGAGATATCGGACGAGAAGCCCTGGTGGTATTTCACGTCACCCGCCGGGAGATCGTCGGCATGCTTGCCTTCGAATTCCGAGAACAGTTCCTGCGGCGTCTTGCCCAGCGTATTGACCAGCACATTCAGACGGCCGCGATGCGCCATGCCGATGACGATTTCCTGCACACCTTTTTCACCGGCACGCTGGATCACTTCATCCATCGAGGCGATGAAGCTTTCGCCTCCCTCAAGCGAGAAGCGCTTCTGGCCGACGTATTTGGTATGCAAATAGCGCTCCAGGCCTTCGGCCGCCGTCAGGCGGTCAAGAATATGGCGCTTTTTTTCAGGCGAGAAATTCGGCGTTGAACGGGTACGCTCCAGGCGCTCCTGCATCCAGCGCTTCTGCGCCGGATCGCTGATGTACATGAATTCGGCACCGATCGAACGGCAGTAGGTGTCACGCAGCGAATTGAGAATGTCGCGCAGCGAGGCATTCTCCACGCCGAAATAGGTATTGCTGACATTGAACACGGTGTCCATGTCGGCATCGGTGAAGCCGTAGAAGCTCGGCTCCAGCTCAGGAATGTTCGGACGCTCTTGGCGCTGCAGCGGGTCGAGATTCGCCCAGTGGGAGCCTAGGAAACGGTACGCCGCGATGAGTTGGGTAGCAGCGACGCTCTTGCGGCCAAGATCCGGGTCACCGGCCGCGCGCACCACACGCATCGGACCTTGCTTGGCACGTTCGGCAAAGGAAGCAATGACGGGAGCATGCGCCACATCGGGTTTGCTCGAACCGTCCACTGCGGGAACGTGCTGCATGGCGTCGAAATAGGCGCGCCAATTGTCGGGAACCGAACCGGGATTATTAAGATATGCCTCGTACAGCTCTTCCACGTACGGAGCATTTCCTCCAAATAGATACGAATTGGAGAGATATTGCTGCATCATCTGCGCTCACCTTTCCTCGCGCTTCGCGAGATTAGTTAAGAGTCCTGGACTCTCATCCGCGACACGGCCTCACCGGTTAGCGGACTGCTTGTCGAATTGTAGATATTACCTGGCACTACGGGGCGACAAGAATATCACATAATGAAAAAAGCGAGCCTCAGCGGCTCGCTTTTACTTGCTCATTCAACCACGCTTGGTCATTGGGGGAACATCCCGCGTCGGCGATCCGACGAAGAGCTGTCGCGGACGTCCAATTTTCTGCTCGGGATCGGAGATCATCTCGTTCCACTGTGCAATCCAGCCGACAGTACGCGCCATCGCAAAGATACCGGTGAACAACGACACCGGAATACCCAGCGCGGACTGCACGATACCGGAGTAGAAATCGACGTTCGGATAAAGCTTGCGCTGCACGAAATAGTCGTCTTCCAGCGCAATCTTTTCCAGCGCCATTGCCAGCTTGAACAACGGATCGTTCTGAAGGCCAAGTTCGTGCAGCACCTCGTGGCAGGTTTCGCGCATTAGCTTCGCGCGCGGGTCGTAGTTCTTGTACACGCGATGGCCGAAGCCCATCAGCTTGACGTTCGAGTTCTTGTCCTTGACCTGTTTAATGAACTCGCCGATCTTTTCCACGCCGCCCTGCTTCTGAATGTCCTGCAGCATCGTCAGAGCCGCTTCATTCGCGCCACCATGCGCCGGCCCCCACAAGCAGGCGATGCCGGCAGCGATACAGGCGAACGGATTGGCGCCGGAGGAACCTGCCAGACGAACGGTGGAGGTCGATGCGTTCTGCTCATGGTCGGCATGGAGGATCAAGATGCGGTCGAGCGCACGTACCAGCACGTCATTGACCTTGTACTCCTCGCACGGCGTACCGAACATCATGCGCATGAAGTTCGCGCTGTAGGACAGATCATTGCGCGGATAGACGAAGGGTTGGCCGACCGAATACTTGTACGCCATCGCCACCAATGTGGGCATCTTCGCGATCAGGCGGATCGCCGACACTTCGCGGTGGTGCGGATCGGTGATGTCGAGCGAGTCGTGGTAGAACGAAGCCAGCGCACCGACGGTGCCGACCAGTACCGACATCGGGTGCGCGTCACGCCGGAAGCCGCGGAAAAAGAATTGCATCTGCTCATGCACCATCGTGTGCTTGGTGACGAGATCGGTAAAGGATTTCTTTTGACCGGCGTTCGGCAGCTCGCCGTTCAACAGCAGGTAGCAGGTTTCGAGGAAGTCGCAATTCACCGCCAGTTGTTCGATCGGATAACCGCGATACAGCAGTTCGCCCTTGTCGCCGTCGATATAGGTGATCGACGAATTGCAGGCAGCCGTCGACATGAAGCCGGGATCGTAAGTGAACTTGCCGGTCGAGCCGTAGAGCTTGCGGATATCGATCACGTCCGGGCCGATGGTGCCCTTGTAGACGGGAAATTCCACCGCGGGAGAACCGTCGGAGAACGACAGCGTGGCTTTGTTATCAGAGTTGATCATGGCTCTTCCTTGTTAATCCTGAGCAGTAGTACAAAATAAAAACCAAACTTTCAATTCATGCCTGGCGCAATCTCGCCAGGAGTCGATGGACATGGGGCAGATCCGCTTCGCCCTCCGGCTCCTTGCGGGCGAGCAGCATGTCCAGTAATTCGTTGTCGGACAAGTCCATCAAGCGGGAAAATGCGTCGACTTCCTCGTCGCTCAGATCCTGCTCGTGCCGGTCCAGAAACCGCGTCACGATCAGGTCGTTTTCCAACAGGCCGCGCCTCGCACGCCATCTGAGCCTTGCCCGCTTGGCCGGATCGGCCTGGTGAGTCTGCGACATATTTTCCCATCAACCGCGCTTCGCCGCCTTGCGGCGGCAAAAACGCTTACACCGTGCGACGAACCATCAGTTCCTTGATCTTGCCGATGGCCTTGTTCGGGTTCAAGCCTTTCGGGCAGACATCTACGCAGTTCATGATCGAGTGGCAGCGGAAAAGGCGATACGGATCTTCCAGGTTATCCAGGCGCTCGTTGGTCGCATGATCGCGGCTATCGGCGATGAAACGATAGGCTTGAAGCAGGCCGGCGGGGCCGACGAACTTGTCCGGGTTCCACCAGAATGACGGGCACGAAGTCGAGCAGCACGCGCACAGAATGCATTCGTACAGGCCGTCGAGCTCTTCACGCTCGGCCGGCGTCTGCAGACGCTCCTTCTCAGGCGGAATGGAATCGTTGATCAGGAACGGCTTGATCGAATGGTACTGCTTGAAGAACTGCGTCATGTCAACGATCAGATCGCGGATCACCGGCAGGCCGGGCAGCGGACGCAGCACGATGGGCTCAGTCAATTCGTTCAGGTTGGTGGTGCAGGCCAGGCCGTTCTTGCCGTTGATGTTCATTGCGTCCGAGCCGCACACGCCTTCGCGGCAGGAGCGGCGCAAGGCGAGCGAATCGTCCACATCGGACTTGATGCGTTGAAGCGCGTCGAGCAGCATCTTGTCGGTGTCCTGGAGTTCCACCGTCAGATCCTGCATGTAGGGCTTGGCGTCCTTGTCCGGATCGTAGCGATAGATCTTGAATTTCATGGTGCGTGGCATGGTGGCCTCTTCTCAACTCTTAGAAGGTACGTGCTTTGGGCTTGAAGGTTTCGACAGTCAGCGGCTTGGTAACCACCGGTTTGTAATCGAGCCGGTTGCCTTCGGAATAAAACAGCGAATGCTTCATCCAGTTCTCGTCGTCACGCTTCTCGTAATCGCGATGCGCGTGAGCGCCGCGCGATTCCTTGCGGGCAGCTGCAGAGACGATGGTTGCTTTCGCAGTTTCGATCAGATTGTCCAGTTCCAGCGCCTCGACCCGCGCGGTGTTGAACACCTTGGACTTGTCCTTGAACGACACGTGCTTGCAACGCTCATCCAGTTCCATGATCTTCTGCACGCCGGTTTGCAGCAACTCATCGGTGCGGAACACGCCGCAATGCTGCTGCATCGTCGAGCGGATGGCATTGGCGACGTCCTGCACGCGTTCAGTGCCGGTGCTGTTTTCCAGCGCCGACATGCGCGCCATCGCCTTGTCGGCCGCATCCGCCGGCAAAGGCTTGTGGCTCTTCAACTTCAGATTCTGCGCGACGATATGGTTGCCGGCCGCACGGCCGAACACCACGAGGTCGAGCAGCGAATTGGTGCCGAGACGGTTAGCGCCGTGCACCGAGACGCACGAGCACTCACCGATCGCGTACATACCGTTGACGACCTCGTTCGGATTGCCGTTCTTCGGCGCAACCACCTGGCCATGAATGTTGGTCGGAATGCCGCCCATTTGGTAGTGGATCGTCGGGACGACCGGAATCGGCTCGCGGGTGGCATCGACGTTGGCGAACTTGTGACCGATTTCCAGGATCGACGGCAAGCGCTTGCGGATCGTGTCGGCGCCGATGTGGCGCAGGTCGAGCAACACATGGTCCTTGTTGGGGCCGCAACCGCGGCCTTCCTTGATCTCCTGGTCCATCGAACGCGAGACGAAATCGCGGGGAGCCAGATCCTTCAGCGTGGGCGCATAGCGTTCCATGAAGCGTTCGCCGTTGGAATTGATCAAGATACCGCCCTCGCCGCGCACGCCTTCCGTGATCAACACACCGGCGCCCGACACGCCGGTTGGGTGGAACTGCCAGAACTCCATGTCTTCCAACGGCAGTCCTGCACGTGCTGCCATACCAAGGCCGTCGCCGGTGTTGATGAAGGCATTGGTCGAGGCCGCAAATATACGACCTGCCCCACCGGTGGCAAACAACGTGGTCTTGCCTTCAAGGATCATGATGTCGCCGGTTTCCATCTCCAGCGCAATCACACCCAGCACGTCGCCTTCGGCGTCGCGAATGATGTCGATCGCCATCCATTCAACGAAGAAATGGGTCTTGGCGCTCACGTTACGTTGGTACAGCGTATGCAGCAATGCATGGCCGGTACGGTCCGCTGCCGCGCAGGCACGCTGCACGGGTTTCTCGCCGAAGTTCGCAGTATGTCCGCCGAACGGGCGCTGGTAGATCGTGCCATCGGGATTGCGGTCGAACGGCATGCCGAAGTGTTCCAGCTCGTACACGACCTTGGGCGCTTCGCGGCACATGAACTCGATCGCATCCTGGTCGCCGAGATAATCGGAACCCTTGACAGTATCGAACATGTGCCAGTACCAGTTGTCTTCCGACATGTTGCCCAGCGATGCGCCGATGCCGCCCTGTGCCGCCACGGTATGCGAGCGCGTCGGGAAAACCTTGGACAGCACGGCGACGTTGAGGCCGGCCTCGGCCAGTTGCAGCGAAGCTCGCATGCCGGAACCACCGGCGCCGACGATGACCGCATCGAAACGGCGTGTTGGAATGGACGTTTTGATGGCCGCCACTTTTATACTCTCCACAGAATTTCAGCCGCATAGACGGCACAACCGATCAGCCACAGGATGGTGGCCGACTGCAGCAACAACCGGATTGAGGCCGGCTTGATGTAATCCATCCAGATATTGCGAACGCCCACCCAGGCGTGATACAGCAGGCAAAGCAGCGTGACGTAGGTGGCGATCTTGAACCAGGGCATGGCGAACATGCCGGCCCAACCGTCGTAACTGAAATTCTTCGAGCCGAAGAACATCGCCAGCAACACTATCGTGTAGATGCCCATCACCACTGCGGTGATTCGTTGCGCAAGCCAGTCCCTGACGCCGTAATGCGCGCCGACGACAAGGCGCTTCGGTCCTATGTTTTGATTGTCAGCCATCAGAATGCTCCGAACAATTTCAATGCAACCAAGGCCGTTAGCGCCAGGCTCACCACCAGCGTGATTGCAGCGGTATGACGTGCGCCGAGCTTGTCGGCCGAGATATGCGTATCAAGAACCAGGTGGCGTATGCCCGCGCAGAAGTGGTGCAGGTAAGCCCAGCTTGCCGCAAGAATCACCAGCTTCACAAACCAGCCGGATGTAATGCCCTTGAG
>JAQSWC010000273.1 GCA_029266815.1 Paucimonas sp. | reverse complement strand
GGCTTTTGTCATTCGCGAAACGGAAAATGCTGGAGCCGGTGATGTTCGCCGCCAGCGTGTTGACCTTGTTGTAGCTGTTGACGGTGCCGCTGCTGCCGACGCCGGCCAGATCCCAGTTGCCGCCGCCGGTGGCCATCAGCGATTGCGCGCCGAGCACCGTGCCGGCCTTCTGTACCGCGCCGTTGGGGGCTTGCAGCACGATCGAGCCGTTATAGCCTTCAACGGTCGAGTTGATCACGATCTTATTGTCGGCCTGAAGCTTGAGCGTAGTGGCCGCCGTCCATTGCACGCCGCCGCCGGTACCGTCATCAATCGTGATGGTGCCGCCGTCGGGCGCGCCGCTGCCTGCCGAGGTCTGCAGGGTGACGTTATTGGCGTTGAGCGCGGTTTCGAGACTGCCCACCGTCATCTGCGATACGCCGGTCGGAGGCGTCGCGGCAATCGCGCTCGGATTCAGAACCTGGATATCGACAGGATCGAGCAGCAGGTTGCCGGTCTTGCCCTTTGCGGCAGCTGTGGTCACGGTTCCCTGATAGTTCAGGAGTGCCTTGCCGGACACTTCGACATTGCCGCCGTCGCCGCCTTGCGTGCCGCCCTGCGCCGAAATGCTGCCCGCGTAGTTGGTCAGTTCATCCGACCACACCACCACGTTGCCGCCGTTGCCGTTGCCCAGCGCATCGGCATTGAGCTTCACCTCCTTGCCGACATCGGTTGTCCGCGCATTGGCAAGGGGGCCTGTGCCCTGGAAGCTGCCGCCCACGTTGATATTTCCGCCGCCGGCATCGCCGGATGCATCGAGCATGGCGCTGCCGGTCAGCGAGACCTTATCGCCCACAACCTGGATGCTGCCGCCTTGCAGGCCCGGGGCTTTGCCGCTGGCATCGAGCGTGCCGCTCACTTGCGTTGCGCCGCCGGTACCCGAAAGAATGACTACGCCGTCACGCTCTTCCGCGCTTCTTGCCTGCACTACACCGCTGTTGTTGACGACCGTGCCGGCGAGTTCGCGTGCGACGGAGGCGGTCATGATGGCGCGTCCGCCGTCGGCCAGGAGTTGACCGCTATTGTCCACGCCTGCCAGTTCGGCCAGCGTTTTGTCGTTGACCGCGAGGTTGATCAGGTTGTCGCCCGCGATGTCGAGCGTCAGCTTGCTGCCGGAGGCCAGCGCCGCGGTGCCCAGCCTGGCTTGCACCACGCCGCTGTTGGCCGCATAGTCGCCGGCCAGCACCACATAGCCGCCTTCGCGTGCCTTGAGCACACCGGCATTAATGACATCGCGTCTCGCGGCCGCAGCGTCACGGCTGAAGACGAAATTGCCCTTCATGAAATCCTCGTTGCGGATATTCATGGTGGTGGCGAGGATGCCGCCGACATCGACGCTGGCATTGGCGCCGAAATACACGCCGAAAGGATTGACCAGGAAGACCTGGCCGTTCGCGGACAGGTTGCCCAAAATCGATGAAGGGTTGCCGCCGACAACTCGGTTCAGGACGATCGATGACGAATCTGGCTGGTTGAAGCGCACGCTGTTGCCGGCACCAATCGAGAAGCTGCGCCAGTCGATGATCGCTTTCGAGGTGGTCTGGTTGATCACCTGGCTCTGGCCGCTCTGGTTCACCGTAGCGGAACCGGAGACAACGGTAGGGCCGCCGGGCAGTTCAGCGCGTGCAGTACCCAGGCCCAGTAGAGCCAGGGCAATTGCCGACAATCGCAGGGAGGATCTAGAAGTTCGCACTGAAGTTCACCCAGATCCGAGATTTCTTGCCGTCATTGCTTGCGCCGGACGGGCCAACCTGGCGCGCCGCATCGATCGACAGTGCCGCCCCGTTGAAAGGATAGAACGTTGCGCCCACACCGACACTTCGCAGGCGATCGCGGCTGTCCTTGAAACCGGGCGCCTTGTAGGTCACCTCGCCGACATCGGCAGTGAGCCGCATGCTGGCCATACGCTTTGCCATGGTGAACGGACGCCGCAACTCCATCGTTCCCAGGTACCCGCTGTCGCCGCGCACTTCGGAAGGCCGGAACGCGCGCACTGAACCGGGGCCGCCGAGCGAAAATTTTTCCGTGTCCGGCAGCATTTCGCGGCTGCGCACCGCATTGCCGCGCAGGTATAGGTCCCATTTGCCGGAGAAGGGCGTGGTGTAGTTGACATCGGCTTCCATCCGCGCGAACAGTGCATCCTGCTGAGTCACGTTCTTCACATGCTTGAAGTTGGTGGCAAGACTCAGCGAGGCATTGGTAACCGATGTGTCGTCGTGCACCTTGTTGTACTGGTAAGCCGCGGTGTACACCTTGATCGTGTTGTCCGCCGCCGGCACGCCCAGGTTGTACTGCTTCAGATGGCTGCGCTTCACGCTTAGCGATACCGACTGGTTCTCGCTGCGCAGGCGCACCAGCGGGTGCGTGAGCGTGACATCTGCAGTGCGGATGTCACCGGTCAGGCCGAGCGCGGCAAGCGAACCGGCCACTTCATATTCCGCACGGGAGTTGCCGATCGCAATGCGTGTGCCGGCAGTATTCAAAGGAATCGAGTAACCGGCCTTCCAGTACCGCACCAGCTTGCCCTGCGAGCTCGATGCTCCGAGCGTCAGCTGATCGCCCCAGCCGAACAGGGAATTCAACATGGCCGTCACTTCCGCCTTGTTCCTGCCGGTTTCCTTGCGGCCGAAATTGTTGACACCGGTGCTGAGGCTGAACAGCTTTTCGGTGATGCGGATCTCCGCGTCGGTGGCGCCGAACTCGCTGCCGGGCGCAAGCACCGCCTTGGCGGAAATGCCGGGAACATCGTTCAGCAGTAAAAGGGTGCTTTCGAGACGGCTCGAGGTCACGATCTCGCCCGATTTCAGGCATTGCGTGCGCGCTGCCAGGAAAGCGTCGGTATGGCGCTTGTTGCCGCTGAAGGAGATTTTCCCGATCCGGCCTTCCACCACGTCTATCTTTACTTCGCCGTCCACCACAGTCTGCGGCGGCACTGAAGCGCGCGCGAGGAGGTAGCCGCGATCCTGATAAAACTCAGTAATCGTATCGGCAGCGAGGTTGAGGTCGTACAGATTGAGTTGCAGATCGGCGAAGCGTTCGACACGGGTCTTCAGCGTGCGGGAATCGAAAGCGGTGTTGCCGCGGAAGGTAAAGGCATTCACGCGGAAACGCTGCGCGCGGGGATCGTGCTGGGAGGGCGCGGCCTGTACAGGCACCACCACCTGCGCCGGAGTTTCGGGCATGCGTCGCTTATTCACGTCGAGCGTGTCCTGCACGCTGCCCGGCGTGAAAGGTGCTTCGGCGGCGATCGCCATGCCGAGCAACGCCAGCATTGACAAGGGCAGGAAGGACGCGCGCTGAATCACGAAATGCGGTTCCTCTGTCAGGCGCTGCGCAAGGCAGTGCGCATGGTGCGGTTGGCCTCGCGCAGGTCGCGCGCCATCTGGCCTGCGATCATGAACTGCAGGCGATGGCCTATCGGCGACTGGCGGTGGAAGAGGTCGAGGAAAGCTTCTCGCGTCAGCGCTGCGGCTTGCACCTTGCCCTTGGCGGTACAGGTTGCTGAGGCAGGAAGGTCGCCGACCAGCGACAGCACGCCGAACAGCTCCCCGTCGTGCAGCACTCGTACCTCGTGGTCTTCGCTTTCCTCGCTGTCGCGCTTGGTGACCGACACCACGCCTTGCATGACCAGGAACAGCGCTTCGCCCTGCACGTTCTGGCGGATGAAGGTATGGCCGTCTTCGTATTCGCCGACATGCAAAAGAGTGGCAAACAGATCGAGGTCCTGGTTGGTGAAATCCTCGAAGGCAGG
>JAQSWC010000272.1 GCA_029266815.1 Paucimonas sp. | reverse complement strand
CTGGTCATATGTAATTCTGAGCACTTCCCCGTCCTCAATGCATTCCAGCGTTTGTGTACGCAACTGATCTGGCGCCAGCAAGCCAAGCTCACCGAATATCTGCCCCGCCAAAATATCCTTTCCTAGTTCGACCAGACGAAAACGTCCGGAAACTACGAGGCACATAGCATCGGCGGCATCCCCTTTGCGAAATAGTGTGTCGCCGCGCTTGAACCTGCGCACGGATGTGAATGGCTTGAGCCAATCCATTCTAAGATCACCCTGCGTGGCCCCGCGCACCTCTCTTGTCAGCCGCAGCATCTCGCGAAGGCGTAGGCCATTCAATGGTAGCAAGATGAGATGCAGAACCAAAACCGGATGAAGGCTACCGAGATATGCATATGTGATGAAAATGAGGTTGCTGCAAATTCCAACCAGTCGAAGTGGGATCATAGTCTTCATGTAGAACGTCAGAAAAACAAGAAAGGCCGCAAGATATCCGGCCATTTCCGTGGTGCTCATGACGCGCTCCCCTCCCGATGCAGGCGCGACAAACGCCAGATGCATAAACAATTGTAGGTTCGGCCTTACCTGATGCGCAATGTCCAATCTGCCCCTTCGGGCCACAGAACGAACCCGCTCCCGCGATAGGGCGCTGCGGCGCGGTCTGGCGCGTTGCTTCTACCGCAGTAATCATTTGAACGAGCGCAGGTGACGGGCGGGCACTCCGTCTTGAGGATCGAGGGGTTCAGCACGCCAACCTCAAGACAGGAGATCCCATGAGCGAGAAGCCCATCAGCCCGCTGAGCCAACGCATGCTCGAAGACATGAACATGCGCAGGTTCGTACCCGATACGCAACGCGAGTATATCCGTGCCGTCAAGAGGCTCGCGATCTTCCTCGGCCATTCCCCCGGCACCGCGACGGCGGAAGAGCTGCGCGCGTTCCAGCTGCATCTGACTGAGACAGGTGCGCAACCACCGAGCATCAACGCGACCGTGACCGCGCTGCAGTTTTCTTCAAGGTGACGCTCGATCGACCGGAGACAACACGCCATCTCGTGTTCGTCTACGAGCCGCGCAAGCTGCCGCGCGTGCTCTCGCCTGAAGAGGTGTTGCGCCCGCTGGAGGCCGCGCCCGGGCCCAAGCACAAGGCGGCGCTCAGCGTTGCCTATGGCGCTGGACTGCGCGCCATGGAGGTGGTCGCGCTGAAGGTCTGCCACGTCGATTCCAGGCGCATGATGATCCGGGTGGAGCAAGGCAAAGGCCGCAAGGATCGACATGCCATGCTGCCGCCGCAGCTATTGGATCTGCTGCGCGACTGGTGGGCATCGCCCATCCCCAGGTGCGGATGTTCCCCGGCCGCGACCGCATCAACCCGATGACCACGCGCCAGCTCAATCGCGTCTGCCACATGGCCGCCGAACTGGCTGGGCTACCCAATTGGGTGGCGCCGCACACGCTCAGACACAGCTTCGCCCCGCACCTGCTCGAGCAGAACATCGACATTCGTGTGATCCAGGTCTTGCTCGGACATTCCAAGCTCGACACCACGGCGCGCTACACCCAGGTGGCCACCAACATCATCCGTGAGGTCATGAGCCCTCTCGACAGGCTCACGCCGGCCGCGCCCTCGCGTCTTGCGTTCCGCCGTCAACGCCGCGATCAAATCGCCATAGCCCCCCGCGTCACCGTCGGCACCTCATCTCCCGCGCGCTGGAGGCTTTCGGACGACGGCCCCGGTGCAAGCCAAATCGTCGCGATGGGCCGTCATCCGAAACCCTTCACAAGAGCGGATATCGCCCGACCGCGCTCACCCCTCGACGGCATTATGGATGACTTGGGTCCATGCCGTTCTTCTTGAACACGGGCGCGGCGACAGCCCCAGACAGAAGCGCCTGCAGTGCCTTGGCGGACTCTAAGGCATTCGAACCGATGGCGATCCCACTGGAGTAAACTGTGACGTTCTGGATTTCTGCAGGCAGCGGACCTAGAAAATCGATGCCCGCTTCGTGGACTAATTCGCTCACTTGCTGGAAACCGAGTTCGGCTTCACCGTTCGCAAGATATTGGGCAACGCGGACGCCCGGTGCCGTCTGTTTCGACTTGTCCTTCATCTGGTCGGCTATCCCAAGGCGATCGAACAGGCGCTGGATATAGACGCCACTTGGACCTGTCGAATATGCAACCGCCCTGGCGGAAAGAAGCGTCTTCCTAACTGCCTCGCTGGAACTAACGTCGGGCCTGGGTGAACCAGCCTTGACCGCCATGCCGACACCGGAACGGGCTATGTCAACGCGGCTACCCGGCATCAACTTGCCGTCCTTGACAAACGCATCAATGTCCGGTGCGCCCACGATAATGAGATCGAAAGCCTCACCCGCAGCGACGCGCTTTCTAATGTCTGCGGAGCCAGTCCATGTTGCCACCACCTTGTTGCCAGTGGTGCTTTCAAAATGCGGGACAAGCTCAAGAAGCGTCTCTTTGACGGCTCCCGCCGCAAGCATTCTGACTTCGGCAGCCTGGACGACGTGCGTCATCAGCAGGCTGCAGGCCGCGACGGCGGCAAGGCGAGTTTTCATGTTGAACCTCCGCGAGGGCAAAGTGCCAGATTACGTTCCTTCCAGTCCGTTATCAAATGTCCGCTTCGGGACGGAAGGTGGCGACATCCGGTCCACCCCCGTGAACGGGCATTCTTAAGGTAGGCGGGCGTGTCTCGACGGTGCGAGAAGGGAGGTCGCTAGTACCCGGAATCATAGCTGAGTGATACGCTGACCTTTGAAGGGGCGCTGGCGGACTTTTTTCTTGGTCCAGACGAACGGCTCAGCTTTGACGTTGTAGGCTTTGATATAGGCATCGATGTGCTGCTCAAGCTGTTTGAGGCTTGTGAACGAGGCGCCGCTCAACGACTGCCCCTGTAAGATCGAAAACCACACCTCGACCTGATTGAGCCAGGACGCGCTGGTGGGCGTGAAATGAAATTTCACATTGGGATGTGCCTCGAGCCATTCCTCGTTCTTCTTGTGGGTGCTGAGGTTGTCGAGAATGACGTGAAGCTGGCGGTTCGGAAATGCTGCGGTCACGCGATCCATGAAGTCGAGAAACTCGACCCGGCGACGTCGTTTCGAGTGTGTCGCAAGGATCTTCCCGGTGGCGACTTCCAGCGCTGCAAACAGCGTGGTCGTGCCATGCCGCTTGTAGTCATGGCTTTGCCCGGTCAGGGACCTGCCGTTGGGCAGTTTCAGGTAGCCCTGCGCTCTTTCCAAGGCCTGGATCGAGGGCTTTTCGTCCACGCATAGCACGATGGCCTTGCTTGGCGGGGCGACATAGAGGCCAACCACGTCGGCGGCTTTGGCCGTAAACTGCGGGTCGTTGCTCTCGCACCAAGACTTGCGAGCGGCGAGATCGATTTTGTTGCTGCGCAAGAACCGCCAGACATATTGCACGTCGACATCGCCAAGTTCCCCAGCCAGCAGAGGCCCCGTCCAGCGCGCGTACCCGGCGGGCGGCGATTTATCGAGCAACTTTAAAATCCGCTTGTCGGTGGCCTTCGTATAGATCGGCTGCTTGCCCGGCAGGGGCTTGCTTTCCAGACCTTCAATACCATCATCCGCATAACGATGCCGCCAAAGGCTGACGATCCGTGGCTGGACCCCAACCTCCTTGGCGATTGATCGGGTGCTGCGACCGGCTGCGGCCAGCAGCACGATCCGTGCCCGCTTCAAATCGCGCTGCAGCGTCACCGGTGAGCGGCAACGTTCCTCAAGCACCTTGCGATCTTTCCTCGAAAGGTGGACTTCTCTTGCTTCGGGTACCATCCCGATGTTGAATCATGACTC
>JAQSWC010000009.1 GCA_029266815.1 Paucimonas sp. | reverse complement strand
CACCGGATTGACGATGTGGCGCAGGACTTCGGGCAACGCCGCGAGGATGATGCCGCCCACGACCACGCCGGGAATATGGCCGATTCCGCCGAGCACCACCATCGCCAGCACGACAATCGATTCCATCAGCGAAAACGATTCCGGCGACACGAAACCCTGGAAGGAAGCGAACATGGCGCCTGCAACGCCGCCGAACGATGCGCCCATTGCGAAGGCAAGCAACTTCATGTTGCGGGTGTTGATGCCCATCGCCTTGGCCGCGACTTCATCCTCGCGAATCGCCACCCACGCGCGTCCCAGGCGGGAATGTTGAAGGCGGTTGGTAATGAAGATCGTCAGCACGCACAGGCCAAGAAAGAGAAAGTAATAGGCATTCACGGAGGGCATCGACAAGGGGCCGATATGCACCGTCGCCCGCGAACCGGCTTCGCCTGCAAGCGACACGCCGAACACGCGGATCGGGTCGATCATGTTGATGCCCTGCGGACCGTTGGTGATATTGACCGGGGCGTTCAGGTTATTCATGAAGATGCGGATGATCTCGCCGAAACCCAGGGTCACGACAGCAAGGTAGTCGCCGCGCAGTTTCAAGGTGGGCGTGCCGAGAAGGATGCCGAACAGGGCGGCGAGGAGCGCGCCCAGCGGGACGATGATCCATACTGAAAGGTGGATGCCGTCCCGCGCGATCTCAGGCCCGAAGAATGTAATCAGCGCGTGGCCGACCGCGGGATAGGCATTCACGAATGACTCGAGCAGCGTGGCGAATTGCGGCGAAGCGAGCAGCGCCGTCATGTAGGCGCCAATGGCATAGAAGGCGATATAGCCCAGGTCGAGCAGTCCCGCGAAACCGACCACGATGTTCAGCCCCAGGGCCAGCATGATGTACAGCAGTGCCAGGTCCATGATGCGCACCCACGAATTGCCGAATTGCGAAGCAACGAAGGGAAACGCAATCAGAAGCAGGACCATGACTGTCTGTGCCGCCTTGCGGGCGCGCGCATCATGATGCCAGTCGCGTAAGGTTCCCATGCTCTTCCTTACGCGCGATCGGCCACACGCTCGCCGACAAGACCGGAAGGCCTGAGAGTCAGCACGATCACGAGCACCAGGAAAGCAAAAATATCCTGGTACTGACTTCCGAAGAAATTGCCGGTCCAGTCGCCCACATAGCCTGCGCCCAGGCTTTCGATCAGGCCGAGCAGGAGGCCTCCCAGCACCGCGCCGTAGATATTTCCTATGCCGCCTAAGACCGCCGCCGAAAACGCCTTGAGCCCCGGCATGAAACCCATGGCGAATTGGGCACTGGAATAGAGCGCGCCCCACATTACGCCCGCCACCGCCGCAAGCGCCGCACCGATGGCGAATGTCAGCACCACCACACGGTTCGCGTCTACGCCCATCAGGCCCGCGATGCGGGGATTTTCCGACGTGGCGCGCATGGCACGGCCAATGCGGGTTTTTTCAATCATGAACACCAGCGCCGCCATCGATACCGCGGCGAGAACGAGCAGCGTGACCTGCGTCGGCGTGATGCGCGCGCCGAGCAGATGCCATGATTCGGCCGGCATGACTTGTGGAACGGGCACAGGGCTGCGGCCCCAAATGAGCATGGCAATGGTCTGCAGCAGGATCGATACGCCGATGGCGGTGATGAGCGGAGCGAGGCGGGGCGCATTGCGCAGGCGGCGATACGCAATGCGCTCGATGGTAATGCTGACCAGCATGCAAACTGGTATCGCGCCCAGGATGGCGATACCCAGCTTCACGATGCCCGGCAAATCCGGCGCCAACTGCTGCACGATATTAAGAATCGTCACACCGACCATCGCGCCT
Source organism: Paucimonas sp. (assembly GCA_029266815.1). Taxonomy (GTDB): domain Bacteria; phylum Pseudomonadota; class Gammaproteobacteria; order Burkholderiales; family Burkholderiaceae_D; genus JAQSWC01. The sequence continues at coordinate 12,173 of JAQSWC010000009.1, read as the reverse complement.
ATCATCAACACGTCGCCATGCGCGAAGTTAATCAGGTTGAGCACGCCGTACACCATGGTGTAGCCGAGCGCGACCAGCGCATACATGCTGCCTAGCACCAGACCGTTGATAATCTGCTGGACCAGCGTCTCCATATTCTTGTTCTCCTGAGGTCCGAGCGGCGATCGCTAGGCGGCTTGTGCCGCGGATAATCCCTTGGGGAGCGGGAAGGTCACATTTTCCTCGACGCCTTCCAACACCTTGACCTGACGCGCGCCAAGTGCCTTCAGGCGCTCTATCACGGCCTCCACCAGCACTTCCGGCGCGGAAGCGCCTGCGGTTACGCCGATCCGGCTCTTGCCCTCAAGCCAGGACGGATCGATCTGCCCGGCGTGATCAACCATATAGGCATCGGCGCCCTTCTTCTGGGCGACCTCGCGCAAGCGATTGGAATTGGAACTGTTGGGACTGCCGACTACGATAACAACTTCCACCTGCGGCGCCATGAACTTCACCGCCTCCTGGCGATTGGTAGTGGCATAGCATATGTCGCCCTTCTTAGGCTCCGCGATATTCGGAAAGCGCTTCTTTAACGCGGCGATCACTTCGGCCGTGTCGTCCACTGAGAGAGTTGTCTGCGACACGTAGGCAAGCTGATCGGGATTGGCCACCTTCAGCTTTTCCACGTCTTCCACCGATTCGACCAGGTACATGCCCTCTTCTGCCTGCCCCATGGTGCCTTCAACTTCCGGATGCCCGTCATGTCCGATCATGATGATCTCGCGGCCTTCACGGCGCATTTTCGCCACTTCGATATGCACCTTGGTCACCAGCGGACAGGTTGCATCGAATATCGTCAGTCCCCGCTCCGCAGCCTCCGCCTGCACCGCCTTCGAGACACCATGAGCGGAAAAGATCAACGTACTGCCGCTCGGCACCTCGGCGAGATCTTCGATGAACACGGCGCCCTTGGCGCGCAAGTCGTTCACCACGTAAGCGTTGTGAACGATCTCATGGCGAACATAGATCGGCGCGCCGAATTGTGTCAGCGCACGTTCAACGATCTCGATTGCGCGGTCGACACCAGCGCAAAAACCTCTCGGCTGCGCGAGCAGGATTTCCTTTTCCATCGTCTTTTCCATAAATTCGAATCCTTGCTGCTCAAAGTACGCCGATGATTTTCACTTCGAATTTCAGCGACTGCCCGGCCAACGGGTGATTGAAATCGAAAACCGCGCCGTCGTCGTCGAGCTTTCTCAAGATGCCGGCGAAACGCCCTCCACCCGGCGCTGCGAATTCCACCAGATCGCCGATGGCATATGCCTCGTCCCGCGAGGAATTCTCGTCCAGAGTCGTTCTGGACACGCGCTGGATGAGATCGGGATTGCGCGCGCCGAATGCCTTTTCCGGGGCCAGCGTAAATTCTTCATGCGCCCCCTCCGCAAGGCCGAGCAGACAGGCCTCGAGAAAAGGGGCAAGCTGACCGCTGCCGACCTGCAAGGTCGCGGGATTGTCGTTGAAGGTGGTCACAATGTCTTTCCCATCCTCAGTGGCGAGGCGGTAATGCAGCGTGAGATAGGCATGATCGCCGACCGTCCTCTGTTGCAAAGTTGACATCAAAAATCCCGAATGGCAAGATAGCCCGTCATTTTAATTCACGTTTCGCTTGAAACGCCCCTCTTTATGGCAATCGCCGACTGGCCGGAACACGAAAGACCGAGAGAGCGCCTGATTAAGTTCGGTGCCCAGCAACTGTCCGATGCCGAACTGCTGGCCGTCTTCCTTCGAGTCGGAGTCGCAGGCAAAAGTGCGGTGGATCTCGGCCGCGAGATGGTACAACGCTTCGGCTCGCTGAACGGCCTCTTTTCCGCACGGCTCGACGAATTCAGCGAGCTAAACGGGCTGGGTCCCGCCAAATACGCCCAGCTTCAAGCAGTAATGGAACTGGCGCGGCGCGCGCTCGGCGAGGAACTCCAGCAGGGTGCGGCCCTTAGTTCGCCCAAAGCGGTCAAGGAATATCTGCGGCTGTGGCTGGGAACGCGGCCCTACGAATGCTTTGCGGTGCTTTTTCTCGATGTGAAGAACCGCCTGATCTCAAGTGAAGAGCTCTTCCGGGGCACCCTGACTCATACCAGCGTCTATCCGCGAGAAGTGGTGAAGGCAGCGCTGGCCTGCAACGCGGCGAGCGTGCTGCTCGCCCACAATCATCCGTCCGGCAGCCCGGAACCAAGCGGTGCCGATATACAGCTGACCAAGGCGCTGAAGGATGCGTTGGCGCTAGTTGATGTACGAGTCCTCGATCATCTGGTTGTCGGTGTCGGCACTACCTATTCATTCGCCGAACATGGGCAGATATAAGGGGCACGCAAAATGTTAAATCAATAAACCAAATAAAGAGACAATTTTATTTCACAAGTCATTGAATAAACGCGGTTTTTTGGATATACTCGCTGCTTTTCCAATTTCGGAAGTTTTTAAGGAGTTAACCATGGCACGTGTTTGCCAAGTCACCGGGAAGGGGCCGATGGTCGGCAACAACGTTTCCCATGCCAACAACAAGACCAAGCGCCGCTTCCTGCCCAATCTGCAGAACCGCCGCATCTTTGTCGAATCCGAGAATCGCTGGGTATCGCTGCGCGTATCGAACGCCGGCCTGCGCGTGATCGACAAGATCGGCATCGATGCCGTGCTGGCCGATATGCGCGCCCGCGGCGAGAAGGTCTAATCGTTGAATTAATTGCGTACAGGCCCGGGCCTGTATCTACTGAATAGAGGAAAACATCATGGCTAAATCAGGCCGCGACAAAATCAAGCTGGAATCAACTGCAGGCACGGGTCATTTCTACACCACCACCAAAAACAAGCGCACCATGCCCGAGAAAATGGAGATTATGAAGTTCGATCCCAAGGCTCGCAAGCACGTGGCTTACAAAGAGACCAAGATCAAGTAAGTCTCTTTTCAGGCAATGCCGAAAAAGCCGTTCACTGCGAACGGCTTTTTTGTTTTCAGGTCAGAGTCTGCGGCTGCTCGATCATCTGCTTGTAGATCAGGCTTTGCAGGATCAGCCTGTCGTTTCCGGTTAGGTCCAGGAACTGTAGGCCGTGTTGATATCTGAACTGCACATCTTCTTCCTTACCCTCTTCCTCCGTCATATTGCACACGATAGCCGTTGCAGACATATAGGCGTCGATATCGTGCAAGGTGATTCGGAATGACAGGTGAATGGTCTGCCCCTTCTGATAAGCAAACTGGCGCGTCTTGACCAGCGCCCCGTCGGCACTGAGATTGGCGATTATGCCGGGTTGACGGTCGCCCTTGGATTCCTCGCTGCTCACTCCTACAGATACGATGATCTGCGTCCTGATACGTGGCGACTTGCGAATTACCGCCCCCTGGATCACATCTGGAAAAGAGAGATGAAGATAAGGATACGGCAGCTTGCAGATTCTTTCGATCTTGCAGTCGAATGCGAAAGCCTTCTGGCTGGAGAAAACCCGTGCGACAATCTTGTCACCTTCGCGAAACTGGACACGCAGGCCGTTGGGCAGCGTCGGCGCGGTTACCAGCAGGCTGGCGCGGTCGAGATAGCCGATCAGCTTGACGATATAGCGATCCGGCCCGACCGTCGCTGGCGGCTGCAACTGGATGCGGTCACCAACTCGAACCCTCATTTCCTCGAAACCGAAACTGCCCTCGGTGGTCCCGCCGGACAAATCCGCTTCTACATCTGATTCTTGGGCTCCCCGGCTCGCGGTGCCGTTCGCCTCTTCCTCCGCCTCGATGCGTACAGGATGCGCGGCCATCAAGATCATGAGCTGTTCCTCCGTTTCAATTGCGTCTCCAGCCGGTACCAGAACCTTGCGTTCATGAGTGCATACTGCCCAAGGCAAAGGCTTTCCTAGTTCAATATCTCCTTTAAGAATTGGAATCAGGCGCATCGTGTCGGCAAAAAAAACCAGCAGAGAAGGAAAAGGCATAAAAAAAGCGGCCTTACAGGCCGCTTTTATCTTAAACCAACTGAAGTGAGTCAGGCGTAACTGCGCAGCCGAAGTGAGAAATCCTGTAATGCGCGAATACCTGAAGCTTCTGCGCGCGCGCACCAGTCCTGCAGGTGATGCAAGAGCTGCTCACGCGTGAAATTGGAACGCTCCCACAAGGCGGCAAGTTCGACTCGCATTTCATGCATGGTCTGCAGCGCCTTGCTATGCGCAAAAAGCTGCTTCAACTGCTGGACGTGCGACGCTTCCAGCTTGCCGGGCTCATGCTTCAGCAATTCACCCGCATTCTTCAGGGAAGCTGACTCGATGCCCGACTTCGCCTGCAGGCTTTCCATCTCCTCGCGCCAAGTCTTCTTGAGCGACTTCGCATAATTCGCCATCACGTCATAGCGATTGGTGATAATGGATTGCAGTGTTTCCAGATCAGCGGTGCGTTTTTCCGGGTTGAATTTCGGTTCCGGCAATACCTTTTTAACTTTTGCCAGACCAAGCGTTTCCAAAATACGGATATAAAGCCAGCCTATGTCGAATTCATACCACTTGGACGAGAGCTTCGCCGAAGTGGCAAACGTGTGGTGGTTGTTATGCAGCTCCTCGCCGCCAATCAAAATACCCCACGGCAGAATATTAGTGGCCGCATCCGGGCATTCGTAATTGCGGTATCCCCAGAAGTGACCAATGCCGTTGATTACGCCAGCAGCGAAGATCGGGATCCACAACATCTGCACTGCCCAGACCGTCAAACCAAGCGCCCCGAACAACAGCACGTTAATAATGAGCATCAAGCCTACGCCCTGCCATTGGTACTTGCTGTAGACGTTACGCTCTACCCAGTCATCGGGCGTACCGTGACCGTACTTCTCCATCGTCTCCTTAACGCGGCTTTCCGCACGATAGAGTTCAGCCCCTTCCAACAGCACTTTCTTAATGCCGCGTGTCTGCGGGCTGTGCGGGTCTTCTTCGGTTTCGCATTTGGCGTGATGCTTGCGGTGGATAGCGGCCCATTCCTTGGTGACCATCCCGGTCGTCATCCACAGCCAGAAGCGGAAGAAATGACTCGGAATCGCATGCAGTTCGAGCGCACGGTGCGCCTGACAACGATGGAGGTAAATGGTAACGGCGGCGATCGTAATATGAGTGACAGCCAAGGTATAAACGACGATCTGCCAAACAGACGCTTGAGCCAAGCCCTGCGAGATGAAATCGATGATTGCTGCAAATGACATATTCAACTTAACTGCTCCTTCTGAACTGACATGGCCAACCACGGAAAACCATGAAAACTTGGCCTGACTTCCCGGATTGTACGCGTTTTACCTTTCCCCACCTATAAAAAAGGTTAAACGTCTTGCCTCTCCACAATGCGGATTTCCCGCTGCTGATAGGGTATCGACACATTCATTGTCTTTAACGTGCGCCAAATCTCATGATTAACCTGCGATATGGCGCCAAGTTTGCCATTCTCCGGATCGGCAATCCAGAAACCGACTTCCAGTTCCAGGCCATCCGGCCCAAAACGCGCAAGCGCGACGTGCGGTGGCGGCTTGGCGGATACGCGTGGAACGGAAGCCACGGCCTGCTGCAGCGCCGGTAACACGGCATCGGGGTCATGGTCGTAGCCGATCGTTACCTGCGTCATCAATCGCAGTGACCGATTCGACAATGAATAGTTCTGTACCGGATTTGAGATCAATACATCGTTCGGCACCACTGTCTCTACCCCATCGGGAGCCTGAAGAACCGTATAGCGTGCGTTGATATGCGTGACCGTGCCCTGGTACTTGTCGACGGCAACGACATCGCCAATGGAAAGACTGCGCTCGATCAGGATGACGAATCCGGACACATAGCTGCTGAAAATTCTCTGCAGGCCCAAGCCTATGCCGACACCGAGCGCGCCGCCGAAAACCGATAGCACCGTCAGGTCAATGCCGACCAGGGAGAGGCTCGCGAGGACCGCGACCAGAATCAGCACCGCTTTTCCGACGCGTGCCATGACCACGCGCAGCGAGGAATGCATGGCATCGAGCCTCATCAGGCGCTCTTCGAGCAGCGCTCCCGCCCACAACGCGAGAATGAGCGTTACCGCAACCGACAGGCCGGCCTGCAGGATAGTCAACAGCGATGTCTTGTACCGCCCGGTTGGAATCACCGTTTCGTCCAGATACTGGATGATCTCGGGCCATAAGCCTGCGATATGTAGAACGAAACCGATCCACACCAGCGTGGCGAATACGCGTTCAAAGTTCAGGATGAAAACGCCAGCATGGCCGCCGCGCGCGAAGACTCGGCGCAACATGTAGAACGTCAGCCGGATCAAACCGAACGAGCCTACTAGCGGGATGGCGAATTTGAGGAGGCTTACGTGATGCCACTGCGCGAGCATGGGTCTGGCGATCACTATCATGAGCAGGATCATGAACGGAGGAAGCACGCGGGCAAAGCTTTCCGCCCCCAGCCTGAGAACACGCGCCTGCAACTCCCGGCCGGCGAGACGGCGCTGGAAGATACGGGCCAGCGCCCAACCCACGATGACACACAGGACCAGCGTACCGACCTGCCACAGAAAATCCGGGCTGCGCAAATCGGCCCATAGTTCGGGAAGCAAGATGGGGGCAGGATTCATGGTTTATTTCCGGTATGCGGTGGCATCCTGCCGATGACGTTCCCAGTTTGTCAGGAACTGCGAGGCCAGACAGGAATTCCCCGAAATGACGACCAGGTTTTCCGCATTTTTGCGCTGGGCGGCCCAGGTGAGATTGTAGCTTCCCGTCATTACCACCGGCATGGCCGTTTCCGCATCGACCAGCAGGATCTTGTTGTGGGCATTCTGGTATTTCTTTTCCAGCCAGATGGCAATGCCCGCCTCAGATAGGCGACGCAACTGGGAAGCATTCGAATTGCCTTGGTTCGCATCCGCCAGTATTTCCACATCGACGCCGCGCAGATGCGCTTCTATCACGGCCGACGCGATTCTCTTGCTGGTGAACAGAAACGCCTGAAGTCTTATCTGCTTTTCGGCCGATGCGAGCCTGTCAATGATGACTTGCTCAACATCGTCCCAAGGCGAAAAGGCGGCTTGTATTTTTTCCTGCGCGGCGGGTCCGCAAGCCTGCCCCTGTACGCTGCCGGCTGCGAACAGCGCTAAAACCGCTGCCGCAAACCGCTTCACTTGCTGCGCTCCAGCACCGCGGCAAAAAATCCATCGGTTTGATGACGGTGGGGATAAAGCTTGAGATAGTCGCCGGTATCGAGAGCAATCTTCTGCTCCGCCAGAACCTGGCTTGCCGGTACCAGGGCAAACCCGGACTGGGCCGACAGGAATTCGGCAACGATCGCTTCGTTTTCCTCGTCAAGCAGGCTGCAGGTCGCGTAAATCAAGCGCCCCCCGGACTTGACCAGGCGCGCGGCGCCGCTGAGGATCGACAATTGCTTGATTTTCAATTCAGCCAGCGCTTCCACGCTTTGGCGCCACTTGATGTCCGGATTGCGTCGCAGTGTGCCCAAGCCACTGCATGGCGCGTCGACCAGCACCCGATCAATCTTGCCGGCCAGGCGTTTTACTTTCGCATCGTTCTCGTGCGCGATCACCACCGGATGCACATTCGAGAGTCCGCTTCGCGCGAGGCGAGGCTTGAGTTTCGCCAGGCGCTTGTCTGAAATGTCGAAAGCATAGAGCCGGCCGGTATTGCGCATGGCGGCGCCGAGCGCCAGTGTCTTTCCGCCCGCTCCGGCGCAGAAATCAACCACCATTTCGCCTCTCTTGGGAGCCAGCATCTGGGCGAGCAGCTGGCTTCCTTCATCTTGCACCTCAATTGCACCTTCCTTGAAGATGTCGAGATTCTGCAATACCGGTTTTTTCACCAGCCGTATGCCCAGTGGCGAAAACGGCGTCGGCGTGCAGACGATGCCAGCAGTTTCCAACGCGGCGACTGCTTCTTCGCGCGTGGCTTTCAGCGAGTTGACTCGCAAGTCGAGTGGCGCCTGCCGGTTCAGGCTATCGGCCAGCTCGAGCGCTTCCGCTTCGCCGAAACGCGTCACCAATCGCTCGAACAACCACGGAGGCAGGGAGGCACGCACTGCAACCGGCAAGGTAGCCGGATCGATCTGCATCACCCTGCGTAGCCACTGGTCTTCTTCTTCCGTTAATCCGCCCAGGGAATCCACGCCGACAGCCCCTGCCAGACCAAGCAGCGCCAAGCGGCGCATCGCCGGGCCAGAGCCGGATTCCGAAAATCCGGCATAGATGGATTTGCGCCGCAGGTATTCGTATACGCCTTCGGCAATAGCACCTCTCTCTCGCGAGCCAATCTTGGGATGATCGCGGAAATACCGGGAGAGAGTGCCGTCTGCAGGCCCCGCAAAGCGCAACACCTCGCGCAGCAAGTCCTCGGTATGTTTGACTACGATAGGCGAGAGCCTCATGCCTGAACCTTTTCTGTTTGCTGAGCACACTCGGGCAGGACATCTACCCGGTTGCCCAATATGCGTAACCTGCCTTCGACGAACAGCCGCACCGCACGCGGATAGATGACGTGCTCTTCCTTCAGCACGCGTGCTGACAGCGTTTCCTCGGTATCGTCTGGAAGAACCGGCACCACCGCCTGCTCGACGATGGGTCCGTGATCGAGGTCGGCAGTCACGAAATGGACCGTCGCCCCATGAAACTTCACGCCCGCTTCCAGCGCCCTCTCATGCGTATGCAAGCCCGGAAAACTCGGAAGCAGCGAAGGATGAATATTTAGGAGCCTCCCAGCGAAATGATCGACGAAACCCGGCGTCAATATCCTCATGAAGCCGGCCAGCACCACCAGATCCGGCATATAGGCATCGATGGCCTGCTGAAGCGCCAGATCAAATGATGCGCGGTCCGGGAAATCCTTGTTCGATACGACTGCGCTGGCAATGCCATGTTCGGATGCGAATGCCAGTCCCGCTGCATCGGCCTTATTGCTGATGACAGCGGCCACTCGTGCAGGCCAAGCCTGCTCTTCAATGCAGCGCACAATAGACTGCATATTGCTACCGCGGCCCGAAATCAGGATCACTATATTTTTCATCGGGCGCATTCTACCTTTTAGAGGGAAAGCCGGTCGGCAGGCGTTGAAAACAAAAAGCCGACCGGCGGTCGGCTTTAATGGAATGTACGCTTTTACTGAAAGGAGTAGAAAACCCGGAAAGCGACTTTCTTTTCCGCCCAGAAATCCGCGGCATCACGGAATACGTCCAGCAAGGTTTCTCGTGCCTCCTTGTCGAACTTCGGTGTGTTCGGTAATTGCTCGAGCACCACGAGAAAACCCGGCTGGGGTCCGGCTTTGTAGGCAAGGTCGGTGAGGCAATCCTCAAGAGCATCGAAGTTCTTCCCGAAATGCTTGGGAAAATGGAATGCCTCAGCAATGATCGACAAGACCTGTTGTTTGGTAGTCGCTTCTGCGCAGTAAGCGTAGAGGAAGTGCTGTCCAAGGCGGGCAGCCTCTTCCTGGAGGTCGCTTACGCGGAACGCACGTATCGACTGCACCAGATTGGGCGGCACGGTTTTCAGCAAATTCATATCTCCCTCGGTTCCTGCGTTGGCAATTTCAATACTGCTTATCGAAAGCTCTAGTCGCATGGCTCACTCTACGATGCGTTTGAAAGTTCGATAATGGTTTTCGGTGTAATAAAACTCGGTAAATTCGGGCTCCCCGCCGGCAACAATGCGCCTTGCTCCGCGGTGCTGAAGTCCAGGCGTTTTGACGGTGAACTCGTGATAATACCCGCGCTTCCTTTTGGGTAAAACCCCTTCATAGTTTCCGAAAGTCCTTCCATCTTTAGCATACGGAAAAGGACCACCATTTCTTATCAACTTCAGCGTAATCCGAACTTCGGAAGGTAATTGCGACGCATTAATTTGACTTAATACCGCTACTTCCCGCCCGCTTACTGCACCGGATACACCAAGCAAAACTATGACCAGCCAGAATTCGATTAATCGACTCAGTACGCGGCAATTCATAATAATTTCTTAAATTGCAACATTCCGGTCACAGATACGCTAGGGTACCGTTTTGTGTCTCCCGAATCAACTTTGCCGGTGAAATTTCCTTGATTCAACAAAGACATAAGAAAATTTGGCAAATTCAGAAATTCCTTAGAAATGGAAAAGACAGCACAATTTGAAAGCTGAGGCCTGAAAGCAAGACGTCAAATTGTAAAATTTATTAGAAGTGTTATGCAACACTTTCCAGCGCAATGCTCTGAGGTTGTTTGACGCCGAAGAAAGCCAGAACATCCGCCCGGCGCGCATGAACGTCGTGCTGTCCCAGCCGGATGAGTTCGCAGGTATAGCTGGACTCAAATAGCAAGTAGGACGCCAGCGCCGCACCCCGCACTTCGGTTGCACCAATGCCGGAAAGCATAACGCGAATCGGCGCAGGCAGACTTCCCACATGGCGGCTTGCAATCTCGTCCAGCCTTTCAGAGGGAGCGATGATCAACATTTCGACCGGCCGCAGCGAGGTTTTTGCCCGCTGCTCGTCATTCAAGAGAGACAAGGTATGGTTAATACGCGTCATGCGCTCTATGTCGACGGCAAGGCTATCCAGAAAGATGCTGGACATCGCGTGGCCAGCCACCTGTGCCAAGCTTGGATAGTGCGATGACATAGCTGAATCGTACTGAGGCTCCACCAGCCTGCCCGCACCGATCACCAGCACCCGGTCTGCCCCCAGATGAATGGCGGGAGAAATCGGCGCAATCTGGCGCATCGACCCATCGCCACAGTATTCACGACGCCCGTTGCAGAAGATCGGCATGGCGGGAAAAATCAGTGGGATCGCTGACGATGCCAGGAGATGCTCAACGCCGATCTGGCTCCGCAGCGCGATTCGCTGCGTGCGCAGCCACGGCTGTATATCTGCTTCAGTCTGGTAGAACGTCATGTGGTGGCCGCTGCTGTACGATGAAGCCGTCACGGCCAGTGCATGCAAGGCTCCGTCGATCAGCGCAGCATCGAGCCGCGGGAAATTGAGCATGCGGTTCAGGAGCGTGATGAGCGGCGTATTGTCGAGTAGCGAAGCCGGCGGCCGCGCATGCCATTTCCTCAACAGCCAGCCGAAAGACATGAGCGACAGCCACTTCGCGCCGGTGCGGATCACGCCCAAGGAATCGGCACGGTAAACCTGGTCAGCGGTGAAGTTCTGCCAGACATGCATGACGCGGGAAAGACCATCGCCGAAATCGTCGGCACTGCACGCCAGTGCGGTGGCGTTAATGGCGCCGGCTGAAGTGCCGCAGATGATGTCGTAGGGATTGCGCTCAGGCTGCCAGCCGGCTTCCTGCAGGATTTGCGAAATTGCCTGCAGCACGCCGACCTGATATGCCGCGCGCGCCCCGCCTCCGCTCAAGACCAATCCAGTTTTCTTCTTGTCTCCCATAAAGGGAGATTAGCAGGCAGGTCGTGATTTGTGGCAACGCTCGACGGTGGCGCTACGCAAAAACAACGCTGCAATGCGCCGTTATCCGGTGTATCTCAGTCTCCCTTGGCATTTCCTTCACGCCGCGGATCGGCGCCTGCAAACCACAAGTCTTGCCCATGGATCGACAGCATCATGACGCCCTGAAGCCCGGAAGGCTGTTCGCCGACACGCACGTCGTGCCCCTTCAATCGCAACGCCTGGATCACGGCCTCATCCACTGCGCGCTGCTCCAGTTCGACCGGGCCATTGCGGCTGCCGAAATTGGGCAAATCGATGGCTTGCTGAATGTTCAAGCCCCAATCCATCATGGCGACCAGCACCTTGGCCACATAGTTGATGATGGCGGACCCGCCGGGCGAACCGACCGCAAGTACGGGCTTTTTGGTTCCGCGTTCGAATACCAGCGTAGGCGACATCGAACTGCGCGGCCGCTTTCCGCCCTGTACGCGATTGGCTACCAGGCCGCTCGCCCCGTTTGCCTGAAACGAAAAATCGGTGAGCTGGTTGTTCAACAGGAATCCGCCCACCATCTGGCGGGAACCGAAGGCGTCTTCAATGGAAGTCGTCATGGCTAGCGCGTTTCCATAGCCGTCAACAATCGACAGGTGCGAGGTTCCAGCAAATTCAAGCGAGTCATCGGCGTCCAATGCGACCGGTGCGGGAAACGGCTGACCGGGAAGCGCCGTTCCCATGGATCGCTCTGAGATATTCTTGGCGCGCGCTCTCAGGAAATCGGGT
>JAQSWC010000271.1 GCA_029266815.1 Paucimonas sp. | reverse complement strand
CGCTCCGCAACTACGAAGAACTTGCGCGGATTGAACCGTCCTCCGCCGAAGCCGTCAGCGGCAAGGGTCTGGTTCTGCAAGCGCAGGGACGGGAGGACGAGGCGCTGGCGCATTTCGAGCGCGCCCGCGAGCTGAAACCTCATTTCGCGGGCGCACACCGCAACGCCGGGCTCGCGCTATTGATGCGCGGCGACTTCAAGGCCGGCTGGGAAGCCTATGAGTGGCGGTGGCGTTGCGAGGGTTTCAAAGAAGGCTGGAGAGATTTTCCTTATCCGCAATGGCAGGGCGAAACCGGAGGCGGTGCGCTTCTCGCCTGGAGCGAGCAAGGCATCGGCGACGACGTGCTGTATGCCAGCATGATTCCCGATCTTCTTGCGCGCGGGCACCGGGTGATCATGGAAACCGACCCGCGGCTGGTGACCCTGTTTGAGCGTTCGTTCCCGGGCGTCAAAGCTGTGGCCAAGCAGAGCCCTCCCGATCCTGCGACCCAGCGGCCCGACATCCGGTGGCACAGCCCCATGGGCAGCCTTGCGCGCTGGTTACGCCCCGACGCCGCCAGCTTCCCGTCACGCACGTCTTATCTCGTGCCCGATGAAGCCCGGCGCGCGCGCTATCGGGCACATCTGGATGCGGCCGGAAAAAACGGACCAGTCGTTGGGATTTCCTGGGGAAGCGGCAATCCCAAGATCGGCCGCCATAAGACGTTGAACCTCAGCCGGTGGACTCCTGTACTGCAGGTCCCTGGCGTACGCTTTGTGGACCTTCAATACGATGGCACCGCGGCGGAACGCGACGCCGTAGAGGCCTCACTTGGGGTCCATATCGAACACATTCCCGACCTCGATCTGCGCCAGGATATCGACGGCGTCGTCGCGCTGGCCGCCGCATGCGATCTGGTCATCTCGGTCAGCAACACTACGGTCCATCTTGCTGCCGGTGCCGGCAGGCCCACCTGGATTCTGGTGCCCGCATTCACGGGCAATCTCTGGTACTGGACACGCGGGATGGATCGCACGCCGTGGTACCCGACGGCGACCATTTTCCGCCAGACGCAAAGGGGCGTGTGGGACGATGTCCTTGCGCAGGTCGCCGAGCGCTTGCGCGCCACACTATGACGTCGCGGTCACGAATCTCTGCAGGTCGTCCAGATCCACATTGAATTCATACGCCTGGCTCTGAAACGTCGCGCTTCGCACCTTTTGACGTTCCGGCGTGACGTGGCAGACATCGACGCCCAGCCATTGGAACAGCCGGTCGAATTCTGGCGTGTGTTTGGTCCGCAGGATACACGGCCGTACATCCTTGCGGCAAAACGCCGCGTTGGCCAGCGCCGCCCCGAAGGGCGAGACAATGCGGCGCGCCGATGCAAAGGCTCGCGCTTGCTCCAAGAACGACAATTCCTGCGGATGAAGGATTTCGAAACCGTGGGCCGCCAGAAAGGCTTCCACTTCCAGTTCGTTCCGTATCCGCCGGTCGTGTATCGCGCCAAGCTTCGATCGTGAGACATACAGCGACCTGGCCGCATCGTTTCCGATGTCATGCGCAGCGAAAAATTGCTTTCTGAGCAGCGCGATGCTCTCAAAGGACATGTTCTGGTGCATGAACGTCGGCGTGGCGTAATAAAGCTCCTTGCCGCGTATGCTTGACGTCTTATCGACCGTGATGACTTGATGCTCGGCGATACCGAAGAGTGCCAGAGATTGCAGGTGAAATGGCTGCGCCGCGCTGTGCAATGCGATCTTCATGTCGGGCGATAGCATTTTGTAGAACCCGACGCGCGGCAGTTCGCCCAGCACCCAGGATGAATAGTTCGTCGCGGCAGCAAGAATGCCAACCGGCTCGGTCATGTCCGCGTGGCTGGAGGCTTCGGTCACGTGAAACCGCAGCCGTCCCTCCGCGGCTGTGACCCGCACAGCCTGGTCGTTGGCGGTATGGCCGACCATCTCCAGGCTGCCGTAGCCGTTGTTGGCGTCGATGAAGGTGCTGCCGGACAAAAGGATGTTGGACCAGATGCACTCGGCATCCGCCACTTTCAGCAGATAAGCCGGTACGGCCGGCAACGTCTTCGTCGTGCGTTCACTCATGTCCGAAAGGTTGGATACCTTCGTGCCGCCCGGCACCGGGACGGGAGGTTGTGCGAACAGGCAGCGCTCCGGCGCGGCTTCCGCGAAGTGCTTGGCATCGGATAGAATTAGGACCTCCGCCGCGCGCGTGACCGCGAGTGGCGTCGCCAGGAGTTTCCCGATCCGGCCGAGCGTGCGCACAATAAAGAGTATGTGCGCCTGCTCGAGGTCGCAGGCCAGCAGTTTTTGAAGGCAAATATTCGCCTCGGACGGTCTGCCCTGCTTGAGCAGAATGTTGGCCAGATTGGTGAGGGCAGGAACATCTTGAGGGTAGGCCGCTAGGAACTTTCGATAACAGGCAGCGGCGTCGGCAAGTCTTCCTTGCCGCGCATGGATGTCGCCCAACCTCGGTTGGATCGTGGTGAGATTGGTCAGGGCGGCAGCGTTACTTGGATGATGAAGGAGAGCCTCCTCGAAACGCGCAGCGGATTCCTCGTAGTGCCCCAAGTTCATCAACGCAACGCCCAGGGCATTGAGCGCATCGGGATATGCAGGGTTTAAGCCCAGCGCCTTGCGGGAGGCGGCAGCGCCGGCATCGAACTGCGCGAGGCCGATCAGCCCATAGGCGCTGAATACATGCAGAATCGCGGCATCTGGAAAGTCCGTCAGAAGACGTTCGGCTTCGTCGACAAGGTGCTCCAGATCTTTGGCCCGATAAAGGGTAAGGAGCCGATCGATGTCGTGCTGTTGCGGCGCGACCGTCATGACGTTGCGATGTCCCGCATGCCGCCGGCGGCCTCAGCCGGCCGACAGCATCGCTTCCCGTTCGCGGAACCACAGATCGGCGTAGCCGCAGTTTTTGTAGGCATCAAAGTAGGGGCCACCCTCGGTGTAATGGATCAGGGAAAGATCCGCGAGCGAGGCGGGCGGATCGTAGTCCACAAGATGGTTCCAGCGGTGCGGGATTTCGCCGATCAGGCTGTCGTCGTTCAGCCACTTGAACTGATGCAGTTCCAGACCCGTCGCCTTGTTGACGTAATCCACCGTCAGCGCCTTGCATTTCGCGTTGTTGAACAGCATCACGCTGGACCAGTTTTTCTTGGCGTATTTGCTTTGCGGCTGGCTGAGGAATTTAATCTCTTCGGGCGGGACATGGTCGTGCTTCACCACCTGCACGGCGAAGCGGTCGTCGCGCAGCATCCACAGCTTGGCGATATCATCGAGCATGAGCATGTCGCAATCGCAGAACAGGCTCCATCCTTCGTAGCCGGACAGGTACGGCACCAGGAAACGCGAGAATGAGAACTCAGTCGACTGAAGCGAGTTCCGCTCGCGCGTGAAAGTGTCCTTCAACTCGGTCAGCATCAGCGGGGCAATCATCACAGGCTGCGAGGCGCGTGCATGAATGCTGTGCGACAGCACGTGAAATGCAACGGTCTCATGGGAATCGAAACCGATAAAAACCTTGATCATTCTCGCTTCCTCTGCGGGCATAGGTGCGCGGCTTACAGCTAATCCTATAGCTGACCTTGAGGGGGCATCTCAACTATCGCCTGGACCACGTTCTCGATCACGGGCTGCCAGGCCCCCGGCTCCGGCTGGCGGAAAATCCGCATGGAGGGGTACCACGGTGAATCCGTGCGGTTCCGGAACCAATACCAGAAGCACCCCGGTCCATCCGGCACCATTGTCCATACCGGTACCCCCTGAGCGCCGGCGAGGTGCGCTGTTGTATTGCTGACGGTGATGACAAGATCCAT
>JAQSWC010000270.1 GCA_029266815.1 Paucimonas sp. | reverse complement strand
GATCCAGGGATGGATACCATTCAGGCACTCGCGGCCGCTCTTCGGTATCCTGTCGACTTCTTCTTCGGCGAGAGTTTCGAAGAACTCTCAACCGATGCAGCCAGCTTTCGCAGCCTGTCCACATTGAGTGCGGCGCAGCGTGATGCAGCGTTGGCCGCAGGTCAGATTGCGTTTGCTTTGAACGATTGGATTGATAAAAGATTCTCGCTGCCAGTGCCGGACTTGCCGGATTTAAGGGCGGACGACCCGATCTCTGCCGCAGACTCCACCCGTGAATACTGGGGCATAGGGGTAAAGCCCATTCCTAGACTCGTCCCGTTACTTGAGACCAAGGGTGTTCGGGTGTTTACCCTCGCAGAGAGAAACAAGAATGTGGATGCTTTTTCCTGCTGGATGAACGGAAGCGCGAAGCTGACATGTTTGCGGCGGCGTTTCTGATGCCTCAGGACGATTTGATTGCTCATTTGCCCCGTGTACATTCGCTTCAGCAGTTAGTTGAAAAGAAGGAGCGCTGGGGCGTCTCGGTGGCAGCGCTTGCGCGAACAGCGTTCAACAATGGGCTGGTGAGCGATTGGCATTATCGAGATCTCTGTCGACAAATGAGCACGTTGGGATACCGAACTTCTGAGCCGCAGGAACGTGTTTCGGAGAGATCTTCTGTATGGCAAAAAGTTCTCGAGATATTATGGAAGGAGGGCATTACTAAAGCACACATCGCCAAGGATTTGCATCTACCTCTCGATGAAATCGAAGCGTTGGTGGGTCCGCTGGTCGCCAATGAACAAGACAACGCTTCTGCCTATGGAAAACTTTCAGTTGTAAGATGAAGGCGTTGTACGCAAGATTCGGAAATTTTTGTGCAGGCTAGGAAGAACAGTTTGGTGGCCGCATAGTCGCTTGGAAGTGTGAGCAAAGAAAAAGCCTGCACCCTTTCGAAGATGCAGGCTTTATCAACAAAAATACAACTAGGTAGGTTCTAGAACGGAATATCGTCATCCATATCCGAGAAGTTCGGCGCCGGGCGCGGGGCCGGGCGTGGCGCCGGGGCCGCTTGCTGTGGCTGCGGACGCGGGGCTGGACGGGACACCGGGGCGTCGTAGCCGCCGCCGTCATCCATTCCGTCGCCGCCGCCCATGCCGCCGGCACGGCCGCCCAGCATTTGCATGTTTTCCGCGATGATGTCGGTCGCGTACTTCTCGACGCCATCCTTGTCCGTGTATTTACGGGTTTGCAGGCGGCCTTCGACGTACACCGACGAACCTTTTTTCAGGTATTGGCCGACGATTTCCGCCAGGCGGCCGAAGAAGGAAATGCGGTGCCACTCGGTCTGCTCTTTTTGCTCGCCGGTGTTGCGGTCTTTCGACTTGTAGGACGTCGCCACGGCGATGTTGGCGATGGCGTCACCACTTGGCATGTAACGGATTTCCGGATCACGGCCCAGGTTGCCGACGATGATGACTTTATTGACTGATGCCATGAATAGCTCCTGTTGAACTGCGGCCGCCCCTTGTATTGAACTGGCAAACGGGCGGGCTGAATTTGCGTAGACAGCGATTATAAGCCAACGCCCACCGGGCCCGAGAATTTGTTGGGGCGATACGCACTGCCGACCGAACACTGGTATTATATACAGTATTTGTCACGTAACCGCCTGTTCTATATCAATCGAAGCGCGGCGGCGCGGGGCAAACCCGGCTATAGTACCGGGTTCGATCTTTGGCCACCTTCACCATCCAGGCACAGCAATGGAATACATCCGCGTCCGCGGCGCTCGCACGCACAACCTGAAAAACATCAACCTCGACCTGCCCCGCAACAAGCTGATTGTCATCACGGGCTTGTCCGGTTCCGGCAAATCGTCGCTGGCGTTCGACACGCTGTATGCCGAAGGCCAGCGCCGCTACGTGGAATCGCTGTCGGCCTATGCGCGCCAGTTCCTGCAACTGATGGAAAAGCCGGATGTGGACTTGATCGAAGGCTTGTCGCCGGCGATTTCGATTGAACAAAAGGCAACGTCGCACAATCCCCGCTCCACCGTCGGCACCGTGACGGAAATCCACGATTACCTGCGTTTGCTGTATGCGCGCGTCGGCACGCCGTATTGCCCGGACCACCCGGAAAACCCGCTGGCCGCGCAATCGGTGTCACAAATGGTCGATGCCGTGCTGGCCATGCCGGAAGGCACCAAGCTGATGATCCTGGCGCCCGTGGTGGCCAACCGCAAGGGCGAGCACGTGGACTTGTTCGAACAGATGCAGGCGCAGGGCTTTGTGCGCTTCCGCATCCAGAGCGGCACCCATGACGCGAAGATCTACGACGCCGACGACTTGCCGAAACTGAAAAAGACCGAAAAGCACACCATCGACGTGGTGATCGACCGCGTCAAGGTCAATGCCGACATCAAGCAGCGCCTGGCCGAAAGCTTTGAAACCGCGCTGCGCCTGGCCGATGGCCGCGCCGTCGCGTATGAAATGGATACCGCCAAGGAGCACGTGTATTCGAACAAGTTCGCCTGCAATGTGTGCGGCTACTCGCTGCAGGAACTGGAACCGCGCCTGTTCTCGTTCAACAACCCGATGGGCGCCTGCCCCGAGTGCGACGGCCTGGGCCATATCGAATTTTTCGACCCGAAGCGCATCGTCGCGTTCCCGAATTTGTCGCTGGCGTCCGGCGCGATCAAGGGCTGGGACCGCCGCAACCAGTTTTATTTCCAGATGCTGACGGCGCTGGCCGCCTACTTCGAATTCGACCTCGACACGCCGTTCGAGCAATTGCCGAAAACCGCCCGCGACGTGATCCTGCAGGGTTCCGGCAAACAATCGATCCCGTTCACGTACATCAATGAGCGGGGCCGCGCCGTGGTCAAGGAACACACGTTCGAAGGCGTGGTCAACAACCTGTCGCGGCGCTACCGCGAAACCGATTCGATGGCGGTCAAGGAAGAACTGGCCAAGTTCATCAACGAAAAGGAATGCCCGTCGTGCGCCGGTGCGCGCCTGCGGGTGGAAGCGCGCTTCGTCAAGGTCGGCGTGGGCGACCATGAGCGGGCGATCTATGAAATCGCCCACAAGCCGCTGCGCGATTGCCTCGACTACTTCGAAGGGCTGGAACTGTCCGGCGCCAAGAAGGAAATCGCCGACCGCGTCATCAAGGAAATCGTCTCGCGTCTGAAATTCCTGAACAATGTCGGCCTCGACTACCTGTCGCTGGACCGCAGCGCCGACACCTTGTCGGGCGGCGAAGCGCAGCGCATCCGCCTGGCGTCGCAAATCGGTTCCGGCCTGACGGGCGTGATGTACGTGCTGGACGAGCCGTCGATCGGCCTGCACCAGCGCGACAACGACCGCCTGATCGACACCCTGAAACACTTGCGCGACATCGGCAATTCCGTGCTGGTGGTGGAACACGATGAAGACGCGATCCGCACCGCCGACTACATTGTCGACATGGGTAAAGGTGCGGGCGTGCATGGCGGCGACGTGATCGCCTCGGGGACGCTGAAAGACATCCTGAAAAACAAGGAATCACTGACCTCGCAATACCTGTCCGGCGCGAAGAAGATCGAAGTGCCGAAAAAACGCCACGCGTTCGATGAAGAGCGCCAGCTGGTGATTACCGGCGCCACCGGCAACAACCTGAAAAACGTCACCCTGCAATTGCCGGTCGGCCTGATGACCTGCATTACCGGCGTGTCCGGCTCCGGCAAATCGTCGCTGATCAACGATACCTTGTACCCGGCGCTGTCGCGCCACCTGTATGGTTCGCAGACGGAACCGTCGCCGCACGAGTCGATCAGCGGCCTGGAACACTTCGATAAAGTCATCGCGGTCGACCAGGCCCCGATCGGCCGCACGCCGCGTTCCAATCCCGCCACTTATACCGGCCTGTTCACGCCGATCCGCGACTTGTTCTCGACCGTGCCGATGGCGAAGGAGCGCGGTTACAGCGCGGGCCGCTTCTCGTTCAACGTCAAGGGCGGGCGCTGCGAAGCGTGCCAGGGCGATGGCGTGATCAAGGTGGAAATGCACTTCCTGCCGGACGTGTATGTGCCGTGCGACGTCTGCCACGGCAAGCGCTATAACCGCGAAACGCTGGAAGTGCACTACAAGGGCAAGAGCATCACCGAAGTGCTGGACATGACGGTGGAAGATGCGCACGAATTCTTCAAGCCGGTGCCGCTGATTGCCCGCAAGCTGCAAACCCTGCTGGATGTGGGCCTGGGCTACATCAAGCTGGGGCAA
>JAQSWC010000269.1 GCA_029266815.1 Paucimonas sp. | reverse complement strand
GCCTGTCGCAGAAACAAAAGGCACAGAGCTTTCCGAAGTCTTACCCGGTGTCTCTGTGCCTTTGCAATGGAAGATAGGGATTAGAGCGTACGTGCGACTTCCTGCACCTCGAAGATTTCCAGCTGGTCGCCTTCCTTGATGTCGTTGAAATTCTTCAGCGACAGGCCGCACTCGAAACCGGCTTTCACTTCCTTCACGTCATCCTTGAAGCGCTTCAACGAATCGAGTTCGCCAGTCCAGATCACCACGTTGTCACGCAGCAGACGAACCGACGAACCGCGCTTGACGAGGCCGTCGAGCACGTAGCAGCCCGCGATCGAACCCACCTTGCTGACAACAAACACCTGGCGGATCTCGACCAGGCCCAATGCCTGCTCGCGTTTCTCCGGCGCCAGCATGCCAGACAATGCCGCCTTCACTTCGTCGACCGCATCGTAAATGATGTTGTAGTAGCGGATATCGATGCCGCTGGCTTCCGCCAGCTTGCGTGCCGATGCATCGGCACGCGTGTTGAAGCCGATGATGACTGCCTTCGAGGCCACCGCAAGGTTGACGTCGGATTCGCTGATGCCACCCACCGCCGCATGCACGATCTGCACACGCACTTCAGTGGTCGACAACTTCTGCAAGGAATGCGCGAGCGCTTCCTGCGAACCCTGCACGTCGGTCTTGATGATCAAAGGCAGGTTCTTCACTTCGCCTTCGGCCATCTGCTCGAACATGTTCTCCAGCTTTGCTGCCTGCTGCTTCGCCAGCTTCACATCACGGAACTTGCCTTGACGGAAAAGCGCAATTTCACGCGCCTTGCGCTCGTCGGACATGACCATGACTTCTTCGCCAGCCGCCGGCACATCGGTCAAGCCTTGGATTTCCACCGGAATGGAAGGTCCGGCATCAGCAATGTTCTTGCCGTTCTCGTCCAGCATCGCGCGCACGCGGCCGTAAGACGAACCTGCCAGCACGACGTCGCCGCGCTTGAGCGTACCCGACTGAACCAGAATCGTAGCGACCGGGCCACGGCCCTTGTCGAGCTTCGATTCGATCACCAGGCCTTTTGCCGGCGCATCGACCGGCGACTTCAATTCCAGCACTTCAGCCTGAAGCAACACGTTTTCCAGCAAGCTGTCGATGCCCTCGCCGGTTTTTGCCGACACCGGGATGAACGGCGATTCGCCGCCGTATTCTTCCGGCACGACCTGCTCGGCCACCAGTTCCTGCGTGACGCGATCCTTGTTAGCGCCCTGCTTGTCGATCTTGTTGATCGCCACCACCAGCGGCACGCCGGCGGCTTTCGCGTGGGCGATCGCCTCTTTTGTCTGCGGCATTACGCCGTCGTCGGCCGCCACCACCAGGATGACGATGTCTGTGGCCTTCGCGCCGCGGGCACGCATTGCGGTAAACGCTTCGTGGCCAGGCGTATCGAGGAAGGTAATCATGCCGCGCGGCGTATCGACGTGGTAAGCGCCGATATGCTGCGTGATGCCGCCCGCTTCGCCCGACGCCACTTTCGTGCGACGGATGTAGTCGAGCAGCGAGGTCTTGCCGTGATCGACGTGGCCCATCACGGTCACGACCGGTGCGCGCGGCAATGATTCGGCATCCGCGTGTTCAGTACCTTCTTCCAGCAACGCTTCCGGATCATCCAGCTTGGCGGCATGCGCCTTGTGGCCCATTTCCTCGACCACGATCATCGCGGTCTCCTGGTCCAGAACCTGGTTGATGGTGACCATCTGGCCGAGCTTCATCAGATGCTTGATGACTTCTGAAGCCTTCACCGACATCTTGTGTGCGAGGTCGGCGACGGTAATGGTTTCCGGAACGTGCACGTCCTTGACGATGGCTTCCGTCGGCACCTGGAAATTGCTCTCGCGGTCATCGTGTCCGTGATGGCGTTTGCCTTTCGGACCGGCGCGCCAGCCGTCACGGCCGCCGCCCGGCGTGGCGCCGCGCGTCTTCAAACCGCCGGAACGCTTCTTGGCCGCATCGTCCTGCCATGTCGAGGACACATTGGCCGACTTGATCGATTTCTTGTCGGCGGGTTTGTCTTTTTTCTCGCCTTCCTTCTTGTCCGCGGGCTTGTGCAAGGTGCCTTCGGTGGCTTTTGCCGGAACGGGTTCCGGCGCCTTGATCACCTTGCGCGGCGCATTCATCATCGCCTTGATCTGCGCTACTTCATCCGCCACTGCCTTGCGTGCGCGCTCCGTAGCAGCGGTACGCTCCGCAGCCTCTTTCGCAGCCTTTGCATCAGCTTCAGCTTTCGCCTTGGCGGCTTCCTCGTCTTCTTTCGGCGCAGCAGCAGCCTTTTTCTCCGCTGCCTTTGCAGCGGCGGCTAGTTTTGCATCCTCGGCAGCCTGACGTTCAGCATCCGCCTTTGCCTCTGCTTCCAGTTTCGCCAAGCGATCCTGCTTTTCACGCAGATCCGCTTCCTGGCGCGCAATCAGTTCCGCATGACGGCGGGCTTCCTCTGCGCGGCGCTCAAGCTCGGCTTCGTCGACGACCGGCGCGGCAACTTTCGCAGGTACGGTTTCTTCAGGGGTTTCGTCGCGCTTGACGAAGGTTCGTTTCTTGCGCACTTCCACCTGGATGGTACGCGACTTGCCGGTAGCATCAGCCTGCTTGATCTCGGTGGTTTCACGCCGAGTCAATGTAATCTTGCGCTTCTCGCCTTCCGGCGTGGAGCCGTGTGCGCGGCGCAGATGTTCCAACAGTCGGTCCTTGTCTTCCTTCGACAAGGGATCGGACGACGAACCCTTATCAACGCCGGCCGCACGCAACTGCTTCAGCAGCAAGTCTGCAGGCATCTTCAGTTCGCTGGCAAATTGAGCTACGTTGTTACTCGCCATTCAGTCCTCTTTTCTATATGGCATGGATCGATGGGTGAGACGTCTTATTTCGCCTCAGCCAGACTCCATGCCTTTGCTTGCAACGCTTTCGCCTGATCATCGTACTTAGCGTCGATCAGCTTCATTTCTTCGTCGGTCACATCACTGAAACCATCATTGATCAACTGGCGCGCGCGGTCGATCGGCAGCGCCAGAATCGCACTGAACTCATCGTAGGCCAGGCCGGCAAACGCTTCGACCGTCTTGATGCCGGCAAGACCCAGCTTGCCCGCCACGATACGGCTCATGCCTTCCAGGTTGACCAGGTCCTCTTCCATACCCTCAAGACCTTCTTCGGAGGCGATGGCTTCTGTCACCAGCGCATCACGGGCACGATTACGAAGTTCATTGACTGTGTCTTCGTCAAAGGCGTCGATCTCGAGCATTTCGGAAATCGGCACATAGGCAATTTCTTCCAGGCTGGAAAAACCTTCCTGCACGAGGATCTCCGCCACTTCCTCATCCACATCGAGACGCTCAATGAACACGGAACGGATCACCGCTGTTTCGGCAGCAGCTTTGTCGGCCGATTCCTCGGCGGTCATGATATTGATCTGCCAGCCGGTCAGCTCCGACGCCAGGCGCACGTTCTGTCCACCGCGTCCGATGGCAATCGCGAGATTTTCCTCATCGACCACCACGTCCATTGCGTGTTTCTCTTCGTCCACTACGATGGACGACACATTCGCCGGTGCCAGCGCGCCGATGACGAACTGCGCTGGATCTTCGGACCACAGCACGATGTCTACACGCTCGCCGCCCAGTTCACCCGTCACTGCCTGCACGCGCGAACCTCGCATGCCGACGCAGGTGCCGATAGGATCGATGCGCTTGTCGCTCGTAAATACGGCGATTTTGGCGCGTACGCCAGGATCGCGCGCAGCCGACTTGATGAGCAGCGAACCCTGTTTGATCTCCGGCACTTCCAGCTCGAACAGCTTCATGATGAATTCCGGC
>JAQSWC010000268.1 GCA_029266815.1 Paucimonas sp. | reverse complement strand
GGCGGTCACGGCGATTATCAGGCCAAGGATCTGTGGGGCATAACGAACACGACGGAAGTCGATGCCCTGACCGCCCGGCTGACTTATCTGCAGGGCAATATCGCGGTCGATATCGCCCAGGATCTGTTCAACGGTCTCCGTCAGTTCGGCCCGCAAGGCGCAGCCCTCGCCGACAAGTACGAATCGGATTATGAGACGGCCCGCTTTCTCGGACTCGGCGCAAGCTACGATCCCGGCCGCTGGTTTGTCACCGGGGAATGGGCGCGCCTGAACACCACCACGTACATCGGCGACAAGGATGCCTGGTATGTGAGCGGCGGTTACCGCTTTGGCGCCTTCACTCCCTACGTCACCTATGGCGACACGAAAGTAACCAGCAATACGTCCGATCCCGGAATCGACCTGACGGCATTGCCCGCTCCTTATGTGCCGATGGCCGCACAGCTCAATACAGGCCTCAACATGCTGCTTGCTTCCGCGCCCGCGCAGAAAACAGTGACCATCGGTGCCCGATGGGACTTTGCCGAAAACCTTGCGTTGAAAGTGCAGCTGGATCACATCAAACCCGCTCCGGGATCGGTAGGCACATTCAGCCATGTGCAGCCGCCATTCCTCTCCGGGCGAACGATCAATGTCTTTAGTGCCGTTGTCGACTTTGTGTTTTGAGGGGCGAACGATGCTAAACACCTCTAAAAACATCAGAAACGCAGTCCTTGGCCTGGCGCTGGGAATGAGCGCCTGCCCCGGATTTGCCGAAATCGCCGTCATCGTCTCCGCGAAAAGCCCGATCAGCTCGCTCCGCGTGGAGCAAGTCGCGCCCCTGTTTCTGGGACAAAGCAGCGTCTTCCCGAACGGCGTTGAAGCGGTGCCCATCGATCAGTCGGTAGGCGCTCCGGTGCGTGACGTATTTCACGCCAGGGTGACCAGGAAATCCGGTCCCTTGCTGAGGGCCCACTGGTCGAAACTGATCTTTACGGGCAGAGGACATCCTCCCAAGGAGGCACCCGATGACGCCGCTGTTAAAAAACTGGTGGCGGAGAATCCCAATTTCATCGGCTACATCGATAAAGATGCCGTCGATGCAAGCGTCAAAGCTGTGCTTATCCCTTGAACACAAGGGGTCGGACGTATCGGCGTTCTTATGGAAATCCGCCTGTGTCGAACTGCGCACAGCTAGAAAGGGGCGAAAGGAGTGAAAGTGCTCTGGCACTCCGATCGCAATCTGGACATGAATGGATATGCGTTAATCAACAATGCGGCCAACCGCTGGTTCGGCGGGAAGCTGAATGCCACGGTACTGTTGCCGCTTTTTGCCGCGCTCCTGCTGCTCGTCATCTGGCTCGGCACCCTGCATCTCATTGGCGTCGAGCGCCGGAATGCAGAGCGCGCCGCCATCGAATCCAGCGCCGACCTGATCCGCACCTATGAAGCGCAGGTCATCCGCAATCTGGCCGTCATCGAGCAGACACTCAAAGTCGTCCGCTACGCGCATGACGTAAAAGAAAACGACCTGTCGCTTTCGGTCCTGACGGAAAGGGGCCTGCTCCCCTCCTCCATCATCTTCAGCGTGGATGTGGCGGATGCGGACGGAGGCATTGTCAGCAGCAACCGTCAAAACGCCGGCAATATCGCGGATCAGGCGCATTTCCGCGCACATGAAGGCAATGTGAACGATAGCCTGTTCGTCAGCAAAGCCGTTCTGAATCCGGCCACCTCGGAAAGGGAATTGCACTTCAGCCGCCGCCTCAACCGGAGCGACGGCGCCTTCGCCGGCGTCGTCGTGGTGTCGGTGGACCCGGCCTACTTCACGAGCAGCTATGAGCATTCCACTCTCGGCAGGAACGGCGTGCTTGCGCTGTTGGGCACAGATGGCGTGTTCCGCGCACTGCGCACCGGAGACCGCTTGTCGTTCGGCGGCAGTGTGGACTATCCGGCCGCCACGCAATCCGATTTTTCCTCGGATTCCGGGCAGCGCCAGGTTCCGGTGAACCCCTGGGACGGAGTCCGGCGATTCACCAAGGCGCGGCAACTGCACGGCTTCCCACTTGCCGCCATCATCGGCCTGTCGGCAGAAGAGCAGCTCGGCAATTACTACAGGACCTGCAACAAATATCTCTGGCAGGCGTCGCTTGCCAGCGTGTTCCTGCTACTTGTCTTCGGCGTCCTTACCCGGCTGTCGTGGCTGCTTTCACGCAGCCAGCGCCGCATCCAGGCAGACCAGGCGCGCTATTACGCCGCGGCAGAGGCCAGCCTCGATGCGTTCTTTGTCCTCCGGTGCGTCAGGGACCAGCGCGGCATGATCGTCGACTTCGAGCTCATGGATACCAACAGCCGCGGCGAAAAACTTCTGGGAAGGCCAAAGGCCGAGCTGCTCGGTGCATCGCTGGTCGAATTCGATCCGCAATGCCGGGAAAACGGCCTGTTCGCTCACCTGGCGGACGTTGCCGACAGCGGCAAGGTTCATGAAGTGGAATGGAAAAACCGCTCCGGTTCTCTCAACGGCGAGTGGCTGTATCGCCAGGTGGTGCGCATTGAAGACGGCGTGATTGCCATTGTCCGCGATATCAGCGAGCGCAAACGGCTGCAGATGCAGATCGAATATCAGGCTACCCACGATACCCTGACCGGGCTGGCCAACCGCCGTTTTCTCCAGGACCGTCTGGCCCAGTCGATTGCCTATGCAAGCCGCTACGGCCACCCGCTGTGGGTAGCCTTCATTGATCTGGATCGCTTCAAGTTCATCAATGACAGCCTTGGCCACAAGGTCGGCGACACGTTCCTGCGCATCATTGCCGAGCGGCTGCAATCGGCGGTACGAGCCACGGACATCGTCGCCCGCCTGGGCGGCGATGAGTTCGTCCTGGTGCTGTCCGGCAATGATGATGACGATCTGCCCAGCAACAACATCCAGCGCATCATGGACGTCGTGACCCAGCCGCTCGATCTGGACGGCAAGGATTTTTCCGTCACGTGCAGCATCGGCGTCGCCAATTACCCGGCCGATGCGGACAGGCCGGAAACCCTGATCGAATATGCCGACATGGCGATGTACCGTGCCAAGGAAACCGGGCGGAACAATTTCCAGTTCTTCACGGCGACCATGAATGAGCGCCTGAACGAACGCCTGCGCATCGAACAGGAACTGCATCAGGCAATAGAGCGCAATGAGCTGGTGCTCCACTACCAGCCGCGCGTGGATTTGCGCGGTGGCGAAATCACCGGCATGGAGGCGCTCATCCGCTGGCAGCATCCCGAGCTGGGCATGGTGCCGCCAATCCGCTTCATCGGTGTGGCCGAAGAAACCGGCCTGATCGTTCCGATCGGCGACTGGGTGTTCCGTACCGCGTGCGCACAAAACAAAGCCTGGCAGGACGCCGGCCTGTGTCATCTGCGCGTATCGATCAACCTTTCCGCCAGACAGTTCGCACAACCGGATCTGCTGCAAACGATCAAGGACGCGCTTCGCGAAACCGGGCTCGAAGCGAGGTATCTTGAAATCGAGCTTACCGAGAGCCTGATGATGAGCGACGTGGAAAATGCAATCCATATTCTCCAGGCGCTCAAGGAGCTGGGCGTGTACCTGTCGATCGACGACTTCGGCACGGGGTACTCGAGCCTTGCCTACCTCAAGCGCTTCCCGATCGATGTGCTGAAGATCGACCGCTCGTTTGTCAGCGACATTCCCGCCAACGCCAACGATGCCGCCATCACCTCGTCCATCATTGCCCTGGCACACAGCCTGGAGCTGGAGGTCGTGGCGGAAGGCGTGGAAACCGCCGAGCAGCTTGCTTTCCTGCAGCAACGCAACTGCGACGTCGTGCAGGGCTATTACTTCAGCCGCCCCGTTCCGGTGACGGATTTTGAAATACTG